>CAZVGQ010000024.1:0-14395 GCA_964626775.1 uncultured Smithella sp.
CTATATGGAGACAGATTAGTTTTGCGGCAGTTTGTCCGCAACACTGATCCGGTTGACCGCCCGAAGAAGAGCCAGACGCATTTTTTCGTAGTCGCCGTGCTCCTTGGCCAATTGGGTCAGAGCGGCTTCCGCTTTTTCTTTTGCCTTGAGAGCCCGGTCCTTGTCGACGGCGTCGGCTCTTTCCGCCGTTTCGATCAGGACGGTGACCTTGCTGCCCGTCACTTCCGCATAGCCGGTGTTGACGGCGTAATAGGTTTTCTTGCCGTCGACGATGTAATAAAGCTCGCCGATGTCCACGGACGTCAGGAAGGGCTCGTGGCCTCTTAAAACGCCGAATTCCCCTTCCGTGCCCGGAATCGTCACTTCATCCACTTTCCCGGAAAAAGCCATCTTCTCCGGCGTCACCACTTCTAGAATCAATTCATCCGACATGGAAATCCCCGTTCATTAGGCGGAAAGCTTCTGGGCTTTCTCGATTGCTTCCTCAATGCCGCCGACCATATAAAAAGCCTGTTCCGGCAGATCGTCATGTTTGCCTTCCAGAATTTCTTTAAAGCCTCTCACGGTATCGGCTACGGAGACAAACTTCCCTTCCGTTCCGGTGAACTGTGCGGCGACGAAGAAGGGCTGCGACAGGAATCTCTGAATCTTTCTGGCACGGCTGACGGTCATCTTGTCGGCTTCGGAAAGTTCATCCATGCCGAGAATGGCAATGATGTCCTGAAGGTCTTTATACTTCTGCAGCGTCACCTGCACCTGGCGGGCAACCTGGTAATGCTCCTGCCCCAAAACATTCGGATCCAGAATTCGGGAGGTGGAATCCAGCGGATCCACGGCGGGGTAAATGCCGAGTTCGGCGATGGGACGGGACAAAACGACGGTTCCGTCAAGGTGCGCAAAGGTCGTCGCCGGAGCGGGGTCGGTCAGGTCGTCGGCGGGCACGTACACGCACTGAACGGCTGTAATCGAACCTTTGGTGGTCGAGGTGATGCGTTCCTGAAGCTCCCCGAGGTCTGAAGCCAGGGTCGGCTGGTAACCGACGGCGGACGGCATGCGTCCCAGAAGAGCGGACACTTCGGAGCCGGCCTGGGTGAAACGGAAAATGTTATCGACGAAGAAGAGCACGTCCTGACCTTCCACATCGCGGAAGTATTCCGCGGCCGCCAGTCCTGTCAACGCCACGCGGGCGCGGGCTCCGGGCGGTTCGGTCATCTGGCCGTAAATCAGAGCGGCCTGCTTGATAACGCCGGATTCCAGCATTTCACGGTACAGGTCGTTTCCTTCGCGGGTTCTCTCTCCCACGCCGCAGAACACGGAGATGCCGCCGTGGTGCATGGCGATGTTATTGATCATTTCCATCATGACGACGGTTTTTCCGACGCCGGCGCCGCCGAACATGCCCATTTTGCCGCCGCGGGGAAACGGAACCAAGAGATCGATAACCTTAACACCTGTTTCCAGAACGTGAACGGACGTGTCCTGTTCCGTAAATTCGGGAGATTTGCGATGAATAGAAGCAAAATTTTTAGCGTTGATCGGTCCGAGACCGTCCACGGGGCGGCCGACAACGTTCAGAATTCTGCCGAGACCTTCTTTGCCGACGGGAACGGTAATCGGAGCACCGGAGTCCTTGGCGGTCATTCCTCGCACCAGACCGTCGGTGACATCCATAGCGATGCATCGGACAACATTATCGCCCAGATGCTGTGCGACTTCAATAACCAGGTTATCCTCCTGGTCGTTGATTGCGGGGTTGGTAACAAAAAGCGCGTCCAAAATGCTGGGAAGCTTCCCTTCTTCAAAAGCCACGTCAACAACCGGACCAATAACCTGAACAATCTTTCCGATATTCATAACTATCTCCTTGCCAATAGTCGTAATTTATATTTTTTACGCGCAAAATGCCGCCGCAAAATCAACCTTTCGCCAAAGCTTCCGTACCGCCTACGATATCCATCAATTCCGCCGTAATCGCCGCCTGCCTCGCCTTGTTCATTTTCAACGTCAGCGTGCGAATCAGCTCTTCGCAGTTGCTGGTGGCGTTGTCCATCGCCGCCATCCGCGCGCCGTTTTCACCGGCGGAGGTCTCCAGCAGCGCCCGGTAAACCAGAACGTGGACATACATCGGAAGCAGTTTGTGTAAGAGCACCTCGTCCGACGGTTCGTAAACATAATCCAGCCGCGTATCCGTTTCCATATCGGCGTCCGGGCTGCCGATGGAAGGCAGGGGAAACAGGCGGACAACGGTCGGCCTCTGGACGGAAACATTCACAAACTGATTGTAGATCAGATACAGCTCGTCATATTCGGCCTTGATGAAAGGTTCAATGACTTCATCCGCGATCGACACGGCAAGCGTCATATCAAATTTGTTCAAACAGTCCACTTTTTGCGCCAGAACATTTGCCTTTTTGCGGAAAAAGTCCCTGCCCTTCCTGCCGACATTGATCATGGCAACTTCTTTGCCTTCGAGGGTCTTGTCCCGTAAAAACCGCTCCGTGGCCTTGATCAGGTTCGTATTGAATCCACCGCAAAGCCCCCGGTCGGACGTCATGCAAATCACCCGGATTCTCCTGGGGTCGCGCACGGCCAGAAGCGGATGTGTGGAGGTATCCACCCGCAGCGCCAGACTGTTGAGAACATCCATGAACTTTCCGGCATAGGGCCGGAAATTTTCCATTTTTAATTGAGCTGATTTAAACTTGGATGCGGCCACCATGTTCATGGCCCGCGTAATCTGCTTCGTTTTCTGAACGGCAGTTACTTTTCTTTTAATATCTTTTAGCGAGGGCACTGGAAACTCCTCTCAACCCGAATTGTTTTCCACTCCGCGGCGATCCTCTTTGTAAGGGTCGCGCATGCATCAAAAATTATTCCGCCACAAAAACAGATTCAAAAGCCGTCAGCATATCTTTCATTT
Organism: uncultured Smithella sp.; assembly: GCA_964626775.1. GTDB lineage: Bacteria > Desulfobacterota > Syntrophia > Syntrophales > Smithellaceae > UBA8904. The sequence goes on from CAZVGQ010000024.1 coordinate 2,921, forward strand.
TCTTTTCCAGGTCCGCGGAAATAATCTGCTTTTCATCGATTTCTTTCAGGATGTCCTGATGCTTGCTTTTCACATAACTGAGCAGCTGCTGTTCGTAAACGAGAACTTTTTCCACGTCCACCTTATCGATAAAGCCGCGGCTTCCGGCAAACAGAACCACCACTTCCTCTCCCAGAGACATCGGCTGGAACTGGGGCTGTTTCAGCAATTCGACCAGACGAACGCCGCGGTCCAGCTGGGCCTGCGTCGATTTGTCCAGATCGGAACCGAACTGGGCAAAGGCCGCCAGTTCGCGGTACTGGGCCAGATCGAGCTTCAGGGTGCCGGCGACCTGTTTCATCGCCTTCACCTGGGCCGCGCCGCCGACGCGGGACACGGACAGACCGACGTTGATGGCCGGGCGAATGCCGGAGAAGAACAAGCTGGGTTCCAGGTAAACCTGGCCGTCGGTAATCGAAATCACGTTGGTCGGAATGTAAGCCGACACGTCGCCGGCCTGCGTTTCAATGATGGGCAGAGCCGTGAGAGATCCGCCGCCCAGCTCCTTGCTCACGCGGGCGGCCCGCTCCAGCAGACGGGAGTGGTTGTAGAAAATGTCGCCGGGGAAGGCTTCGCGTCCGGGCGGACGGCGAAGCAAGAGTGAAATCTGACGATAGGCCACGGCCTGTTTGGACAGGTCATCGTAAATAATGAGGGCGTCCTGGCCGCGGTCACGGAAGTATTCGCCGATGCTGCAGCCGGCGTAAGCCGCGATGTACTGAAGGGTTGCCGGGTCGGAGGCGCAGCCGGCGACCACGCAGGTATAGGACAGGGCGTCATGCTGTTTGAGCCTTTCCACAACCTGCGCCACGGTTGATTTTTTCTGGCCGATCGCGACGTAGATGCATTTGATGCCGGTGTCTTTCTGGCGGATGATGGCGTCCACGCAGATCGCCGTCTTGCCGATCTGGCGGTCGCCGATGACCAGTTCACGCTGACCGCGTCCAATCGGAGTCATGGCATCAATGGCCTTGAGCCCCGTGTACATCGGCTGATTGACCGGCTGACGCTGAATCACGCCGGGAGCAACCATTTCAATGCGGCGGAACTCTTTGGTTTCAATAGGACCTTTGCCGTCCAGCGGAGCGCCTGTCGCGTCAATCACGCGGCCCAGCAGCGCTTCACCGACCGGAACCTGGGCAATCTTGCCGGTTCTTTTGACGATATCCCCTTCTTTAATGTGGGTCACTTCGCCGAGAACGGCAACACCGACGTTGTCCGCTTCGAGGTTGAGCACCATGCCCAGAATGCCGCCGGGGAACTCAAGAAGTTCCATGGCCATGGCATTTTGCACGCCGTACACTCTCGCGATGCCGTCACCGACGGAAAGGACGGTTCCGGTTTCGCTTATATCCAGCTTTTTTTCATAGCTTTTGATCTGCTCAGAAATAATTTGACTGATTTCTTCCGCCTTGATGGTTTCCATGCTCTATCTTGCCTCCCCTAAGAGATTCCTCATATTGTTCAATTGGTTTTTGATGCTGCCGTCATACAACGTATCACCAACACCAATAACTATGCCGCCCAACAGATTCTTATCGTCTTCCACCGTGACCTCAACGGACCGGCCCGTCATTTTTTTCAGGCTGGACGTGATGTAGCTCTGCATTTCCCCGGACAGCGGAAACGCCGTTTTCACCGTGACTCTCACTTTCTGAAGCGTTTCATCCATCAACTGCCGGTAGCAGGTCTCGATGTCCGGGAGAACGTCGATCCTTTTCTTGTCTATCAGCAATTTTAAAAAATTAATCGTCATGGGTGAAAGCGACAGCTTGCCGATGATTTTCTCCAGCACTTTTTTCTTGCTTTCCTGTTCAAAGATCGGATTGGCCAGAAAGCCTCCCAGATCTTTGTTTTGCGCGATAACGGAAGAGAACTGATGCAGTTCGTTGTAATACTGCTCCAGCTTCTTTTCTTCTCCGGCAATGTCAAAAAAAGCGCGGGCGTATCGTTTTGATATATTGCTGATCAATTTTTGTTCACCACCTTATCCATATATTCCCTGACCATGGCTTCATGATCCTGTGCTGTGATATTCTTCTTTAATATCTCTTCCGCCATCTGCACGGAGAGAACAACGGCCTCCGCGCGAAGCTGCCCGGATGCTTTTTTCAATTCCTGCTCAATGCGCGCCTGGGCGTCCTCCTTCATCTTCTGGGCCACTTTGTGCGCATCCTCGATGATCTTCTCTTTTTCGACGACGCCCTGCGCCTTGATCATTTCAAAAATACCGTCAATCTCCTGGGATGCCTTGTCGATTTTCTCGGCATACTCCCGGTACTGCTTTTCGGCTTCCGCCTTTTGAACGGTTGCGCTTTCGATAGACTCCTTGATTTCCTGGCGGCGGCCGGCAAAAAAACTTTTAATTTTCGGCGCCAGCAAATACACCAAAAACCCGATGATCAGAACGGCATTGACGGTTTTCCAAGCAAAGTCTTTCCACTGCGAGCCGTGCCCCTCGCCGCCTTCACCGCCGGACGCAAGAACCAGCCCAACGGAAAGCAACAGGAAAACCAGGGAGAGAAGAATTGAAAAATGGACCGAACGAAATGAAGATTTCATTGAACTCTCCTTCCCAGAACCTTTTCGGCAATTTCCAGCGAGAGCCTGCGGGACTGACCTTCCAGGATCTGACGGGCGGCCTGCATTTCCGCGTCCATCTTCTTTTGAAACTCCTGGGTCATGAGGGGGATTTCACTGCGAACGGCGTCCACGATGCTTTTCGCCTCCGCCGCGCCTTCGCCGATGATTTCCTTTTTCAGGTCCGAAGCGCTGGTCTTGGCGCGGCTCAGCTTTTCTTCATATTCGGCGGCTTTTTTATTCACGGACTCATTGAAAAGCTTGATCTCGTTGCCCAGTTCATCCAGCTGCTTCTTGCGGCGCTCGATGATGGACAAAAGGGGTTTGTAGAGAAGAAAATTGAGGATGAAAATCAAGGCTATGAACGTAGCCATCTGAACCAGGAGCGTATAATCGGGAATTACGGTAACCACAACTGACCTCGTCTTTTTTTTCAGACCTTCCCGGCCCTCAACGAACGTTGATCAACGCAGGAAGATGCATTAAAGTTGATCCGACATTTCAAACAGCGTAATCTCTGGGAGTGATTTGCTTCAGATAACGTAAGGCTTGAATCAAGCCGGGCTTATGCTGAACCTAGCCACACCGCGAGGACGGAGGTTACTAATCACACCCGCATAGGGTTTGTCAAGCTTTTTTATGACCGGCGGTCTAATTTCACAAAAATCATATTTAAGTTAATATAATTAATTATTTGAGGATACTTATTTCGCCGCCAAACCGATTCTTTTTTGCTCTTTCACCTCGCTCATTCGCGATTGGCCGTCAAAAACCGCTCCCTCCTCCATAATGAAAACCGGCGCCCTCACATCGCCTGCAAGTTTCCCCGTGGAATGAATGTTGATTTTTTCCTTGACGGCGATATTGCCCTGAACTTCGCCGCCGATGAAAACGCTGCCGACTTCCATGTTGGCCTTGACCAGGGCGCCTTCTCCGATATCGACCGCCCCCTGTCCGAAAATTTCCCCCTGAAAATCGCCGTCAATGCGCACATGGCCGGTAAAAATCAGCTTCCCGATAAATTCGGCGCCCTTTCCCAAAAAAGCTTTGGTGTCGTCAAGACGTTTCTTTTTTTCCCACATGCCGTACTCCTTAGTCGTCCTGAAAATAAAATCAGCGCTGCAAGATGAATCTACGCACGCTCACATTCATCAGCAGTCCGATCGCCGCCATCAGGGAGACAACCGCCGAGCCGCCGTAGCTGATGAAAGGCAGCGGAATGCCGACCACCGGCAGGACGCCCAGCACCATGCCCATATTGATCAGCACCTGCCAGGCGATCAGCGCGGTAATGCCGAACGCGATGATCGTGCCCAATAAATCTTTTGAATGCAAGGCAATTTTTAACCCCCAGATAATCAGGGATGTAAAAATCACCATCAGCACCAGGCCGCCGAAAAATCCCCACTCCTCGGCAAACACGGAAAAAACAAAGTCGGTCTGCTGTTCGGGCAGAAACTTGAGCTGGGTCTGGGAGCCCTTCAAAAAGCCCTTGCCCAGAAATCCCCCGGAGCCGATCGCGATCATGGACTGAATGATGTGGTACCCGGTGCCCAGCGGGTCGCTCTCGGGGGAAAGAAACGTCAGCAGGCGGTTTTTCTGATAATCCTTTAAGAAATGCCAGGCCAGGGGAAGCATGACCAGAACGCTCGTGACGGCTATCGCGACGGATTTCCAGTTCATTCCGATAAAAAGAACAATGGATGCGGAAACGATGATGATCATCAGCGCCGTCCCCAAATCCGGCTGCTTCAAAATCAGGGCGCAGGGAATCATCACCATTCCAAACGGCACAAACAGCTCCCGCAACCGGTATGGTTCGTGCGATTTGTGATCATCAAAATACCGGGCCAGCGCGATGATGATGCTGATCTTCATCAGCTCGGAAGGCTGGAATAAAAAAACGCCGAACGAGATCCACCGCTGCGCTCCGTTCGCGGTGTGGCCGAACAGGGCGACCGCGATCAGGGAGGCCAATGAGAAAGCGTAAAGGCCGTACGCCGCGCGATTGATGTATCGGTAGTCAATTAAAAAGGCGACCATCATGAAAAACAGGCCGAAGAAAACCCATTGCATCTGCTTTAAATACAGCGGAGACGCATTTTCGCCCAGGCTGAACCCCGTGGAATAGATATTGATGACGCCGATGGCGCAGATCGACATCACCAGGGCAAACAGCGTCCAGTCAAAATTCTGGAAGATGCGGCGATCATATCTGAAAAAAAACATAAACTCCTCCTGGCCTGTCTACCCAGGCCCGGCGGCTTTCAGTTTCCGGCTTGCCCGGCCGTCCGCTGCCGGGCGGCGACTTCAACGGGCCTGTCTTTTTTCTTTCCGTCGAAATAGGCCTTTAAAATCCTGCGGGCAATCGGAGCGGCAACCGCGCCGCCTCCGCCGGCGTGCTCTGCAATAACGGAAACGACGATCTCCGGATGCCCGGCCGGCGCGTAGCAGGCAAACAACGCATGATCCTTGTGAAACGCGGCGATTTTTTTGCGGCGGCGCGCCTGTTCGTCCTGGGGCAGACCGACGACCTGCGACGTCCCCGTCTTGCCGCAGACGTCCGCGCCGTCGATGCGCGCCGCGTAGCCGGTGCCCCCGGGTTCGTTCACAACGCCCCACAGCGCCTGATTGAGCAGCGCAATGGTTTCCCCGCTTACGCCCAGCTCTCCCCTTTTTTCAGGCGAATATTCCTTCACCACACCTCCCTCGGCCGCTTCAATCCGCTGCACCAGGTGGGGGCGCCACAGCGTGCCGCCGTTGGCCAGCGCGGCGTATGCCTGGACAAGCTGCAGCGGCGTGGTCAAATTGAATCCCTGGCCGATGGCAATCGATATGGTTTCGCCCATCTGCCACGGTTCTTTCATGCGGGCCAACTTCCAGTCCCGCGTGGGGACCAGACCTTTGCGTTCATGGGCCAGCTCAATGCCGGTGGCGTCACCCAGACCGAACTTTCTGGCGTAGCGCGCGATGCGATCCACGCCCAGCTTTTTCCCGACGGTATAAAAATAGACATCGCACGACTCCACCAGCGCCCGGTGAAGATCGACCGGCCCGTGCCCGTTTTTTCTCCAGCAGCGATAGGTCCGGTTGCCCAGATCGAAAGATCCGTTGCAGTGGATTCGGGTTTCGGGGGTGATCACCCCTTCTTCCAGCGCCGCCGCCGCCACGATCAGCTTGTAGGTTGATCCCGGCGGGTATTGTCCCGCGATCGCCCGGTTGGACATGGGCTTCAGCGGGTCTTTCTGCAGCTTTTCCCATGCTTCGCGGGCAATGCCGCTGTTGAATAAATTCGGGTCGTAAGACGGCGAGCTGACCATCGCCAGAATGGAGCCGTCCCGGGGGTCCATCGCAACCGCCGCTCCCGGCCTTCCTTCAAAGGCCTGCCAGGCCGCCTTCTGGAGAGCGGCGTCGATCGTCAGCACGACATTGGAGCCGCAAACCGGATCGATCCGCCCCAGATTCTTGATGACTTTGCCGTACACGTTCACTTCGACCAGCTCATTGCCCCGGCGGCCGCGCACATAAGGATCCAGCGCTTTTTCAATGCCCGACTTTCCCGTGATGTCGCCGGACATGTACTCGCCTTCCGGCTTTTCCAGTTCCTCCTTCGTGACTTCTCCCGTGTAGCCGATGATCGGCGCAATGACTTCCCCGTCCAGGTAAAGACGGATCGGCGTGACATCCACGTAGACCCCCGGCAAATCCATGCTGTTGGTTTCCACCAGGGCCACTTTTTCCATGCCGACATTTTTTTCCAGCCGGACGGGAAGATAGGATTTCATTGTCCTGGGAAAAGGCTGCCCCGAAAAATCAACCGACTTGGTTCGGTAGATATCCCGTATCTTCCCCATCAGCGCCTCATGATCGACCCCCCGGGCGGGCAGGTACAGCACATCAAAGGAGGGTCGATTGTCCACGATCACAAAACCGTTCCGGTCCATGATCAGACCGCGCAGGGGCTGAATTTTGCGAAACCGGACGGCGTTGTTTTCGGAGCGCTGCTTGAGTTCATCCCCTTTGATGATCTGCAGATACCACAGGCGGATCGTCAGGACCGACAGGGCCGCGCAAATCAGAATCATCACCACGGTAAGCTTGCGCCGAAAGTCCACCGGCTCCGGCCCGTTTTGAAGGCTGCCCGGTTTATCCATACGTCAAAACTCTTTCCACCCTGCGCATCGCGTAAAAAAAGCACACGGAAAGAACGCTGACCAGCAGGGCCTGTGGCGCCAGGACGGGGAGGATTTTACCGACCATGTCAAATTCAAACACAAACTGGTAGATCAAAATCAGCGCCGTCGATTCCGCCAGGGCACAGATCAGGCTGAAGCCGGCGATCAGGTAGAGCCTTTCCGAATCAATCTGCGAGGAAGCAAACCAGGCAAGCAGGAAAATGCAGACATACAGAAGCGTGAACAACCCCAGGACGGACCCGGACAGGCAATCCATCGCCAGCCCCATGACAAAGGAAAGGGCCGCTCCCTTCCACAGGTCCAGACGAAAACCGGCGTAGATCACCACGATCAGAGACATCTCCAGCGTGACGAGGCCGGAAAAAAGGATTTCGGCCAGTTTGGACTGAAGGACGACCAACATAACGGCCACGAAAGGCAACAGAACATAATACATTATTTTGCGGCCTTCCTTTCCCCGAACGGCTCCTTTTTCTCACCCGCCAGCACCAGCACCTCCTCCAGCGAGGTAAAATCGGCAAAAGGAGACACTCGAATATTCAAAAACATTCCCGCGTCCGACCGGTCCGCGTGAACCACCTTCCCGATCAGCAGCCCTTTGGGAAAAATATTGCTCAGCCCGGACGTCAGAATCACATCCCCTTCCTGAACGTCCTGAATCTTGGAGATGTACCGGACGACGCAGCCGCGCGACCCCGCTCCGCGAAGCATTCCCTGCTGACGCGTCCTTTCGACGAGAACATCCACGTTGGATCCCTCGTCGATCAGAAGCTGAACTTTGGCGCTGTGCCGGGAAACATTCGTCAGCCGGCCGATGAGGCCGGGGAGCGCCATCACCGGCATGCCGGGCTTCAGGCCTTGGGCTTCCCCCTTGTCGATCCAGAGGGTCTTGGCCAGAGCGCCCTGCTCCCTGCCGATCACGCGGGCCGCGATGAAGCGGTAGGGCTCCCGCTCCGCAAGCGACAGAAGCGTCTGCAGCCTGCGGGATTCCAGATACCCCTGCCGGTAGAGCGTCACCTGCGCCTGAAGCTCGCCGATGGCGCCCTTCAGTTTCCGGTTCTCCTCTTCCAGGCCCACCAGTCGGATATAGCGCGTCCAGGCGTTGTCAACGCTTTCGACGCACAGCGTCAGCAGCTTTTGAACCGGCGCCGCCGCTCCCAGCGCAAGCCTCTGCACCAGGCTCTGGCCGGTATCGTATTTCAGGCCGTACGAAAAAAGGAAAACGGCGGCGAGAATCACCGCTCCGACAAAGATGACGGCTCGATAATTTTTAAAAAACATGCTCTACCCAAACTATCCGCCGCCATGGAAGACCGAACGGCCAGGCGGCATCAGACCTGAATCGTCACCTCTTTGAGCACATCGAGCTGATCCAGCGCCATGCCCGCGCCGCGCGCCACGGCGGAGAGCGGATCATCGGCAACCGTAACGGGAAGACCGGTTTCCTCCCGCACCAGAATATCGATATTCTTCAACAGCGCTCCGCCGCCGGTCAGCACGATGCCGCGGTCCACAATGTCTCCGGCCAGCTCCGGCGGCGCGTTTTCCAGGGCGTCCTTGATCGTGTCCACGATCAGCGTCACCGGCTCGATGATCGCCTCCCGGATTTCCTCCGAACTGGTTTCGATCGTCTTCGGAATGCCGGAGATGAGGTCGCGCCCTTTCACGTCAATCGTTTTCACCTCGGCCATCGGATAGGCGCAGCCGACCTCCGTCTTGATCATTTCCGCCGTCCGCTCGCCGATCAGCAGACTGTATTTCCGCTTCATGTACTGGACAATTTCCTCGTCGATCTTGTCGCCGGCCATGCGCACCGATTTGGCGTACACGATGCCGGACAGCGAGATGACCGCCACTTCCGTGGTGCCGCCGCCGATGTCGACGACCATGGAGCTGGTGGGCTCGGCAATGGGCAGCCCCGACCCGATCGCCGCCGCCATCGGTTCTTCGATCAGATAGACTTCGCGGGCGCCCGCGGATTCCACCGTCTCGCGCACCGCGCGGCGCTCCACCTGCGTAATCCCCGACGGCACGGAAACAATGATCCGGGGACGCACCAGGGACTTGCGGTCGTGAACGCACAAAATGAAATGTTTGAGCATGGCTTCCGTGATGTCGAAATCCGCGATGACACCGTCGCGCATGGGACGGATCGCCACAATATTGCCCGGGGTGCGGCCCAGCATGCTCTTGGCCTCATTGCCGACCGCCAGCACCTTCTTGACGCCATGATGATTCTTATGCACGGCGACCACGGAGGGTTCGTTCAAAACGATCCCCTTGCCTTTGACGTAAACGAGCGTATTGGCGGTTCCAAGATCAATCGCCAAATCATTGGAAAACTTTCCCAGAATATAATCGAACAGCATGAGTCCTCCTGAATACTCCTTGAATGTATCGTATTTATCTATAGTTTCGCGTCTATATCGTATTTCAACGGCCTAAGCAACGCCTTTTTAAAATGTATTTGCAATTTGAACCTCTCTGTAATACTAACGGCCTCAATGATCCCGGTTATGAGTTCCATTATCACTTTCGAGGAGACGCTATGCTGAAATTTTTCCGCAAACATGCGCGAGGCTGGTTCATGCTGGTCTTCATGGGCATCATCATTTTTGTTTTTGTCCTGTATTTCGGCACGGACCGAAGCATGCAGACCGCCAACGCCCTAGCCGTCGTTGACGGCTATGTGGTCACCGAATCCGAATATTACAATGAATACTCCAAAATGACGGACATGGTCAAAGCGCGCTACGGCGGCGCTCTGACGGCGGACATGCTCAAACAGATGGACCTGAAAAAAATTGCTTACAACAGCCTGATCAACCGCCAGGTCATCATCGCCAGGGCCAAAGACATGAAAATGCAGGTGTCAGACGACGAGCTTCGGCAGATGATCATGGCCATGCCCGCCCTGCAGACGGACGGGAAATTTGACAACGACAAATACAAGCAGCTTTTGCGCTTCAACCGGATGACCGCCGAAGATTTTGAAGCCGGCCAGAAAGTCAGCCTGGCGGCCGGCAAAATCGAAACCATTATTCTCGAGGGGATCAAGGTCTCCGACCAGGAAGTGCTGGATCTGTACACCCTGCAGAACCAGAAGATCAACCTCAGCTTCATGGCCGTCGCCGGATCCGACGTCGCGGGAAAAATCAACCCCACCGTCTCGGATCTGGAAAATTATCTCAAGAACAACAGCAACGCGTTTCGCGTGTCCGAACAGGCCAAAATTCAATATCTCTCTTTTGCGGGCGAGGCCTTCTCCCCGGCCGAAATCACCCCCTCCGACATTCGGGACCATTACAACCGGCACAAAGACGGCTACAAAGGAAAAGACGGCAAGCCCCTGGCGTTGGAGCAGGCCGCTCCGATCATTGCCCGGGAGATGAAGCAGAACCGCGGAATGCAGGAAGCCTATCTGGAAGCCAAAAAAGCGCACGACACCATCTACCAGGAAGAAAATTTCGAAGACTACGCGGCAAAGCACAAACTGAAAATTCAGACGGTTGATTTTTTTCCGCTCAACAAACCGCCCCAGGCGCTAGCATCCGTCAAGGATCTGGCGCAGGAGCTGGCCTCTTTGCAGCGAAAGGACATCAGCAAGGTCCTGAGCGACGGCAACGGCTACTTTGTGATCCGCCTGGAAGACAAAAAAGCCGCCTACACGCCTCAGCTCAAAGCCATTGAAAATGACGTCCGGCAAGCCTATATGAAAAGTGAGAAGGAAAGAGTGGCCGCCCTGGAAGCCGAAAACCTTCTGGAAAAACTGCGCAAGGGCGAGAGCATGGAAAAGCTGGCCGCTGCAAAAGGCCTGAGAATTCAGGAAACCGGCTTCTTCCAGCCCGGCAACGTCATTCCCAAACTGGGCGCAAGCCCGGACGCCGTCAATGTACTGATGTCCCTGTCCCTGAGCCACCCTTATCCGGAAAAGCCCATGGCCATCGGCAATTCGCAGGTCATCCTCAAGCTCAAAGATCAAAGCATGCTGGACATGAAAGATTTTGAAGCCAAGAAGGAAATCTACCGGAAAGTCGCCATGAACCTGAAGCGGGAGGAAGCGATGAAAACATGGCTGGAGGGAAACAAAGAGGCCCTGATGAAAGAAAAACGATTGAAAATACACAAAGAATTGAAGGATTTATAACGGAGACGCCTCTTTGACGCCGAAGACACTCAGCCCCTGATCCCCACTTCCCGGCCGAACGGAAGAGGGGCAGGGTGGCGAAAATTTAAAAAAGGGAAGAACCGACGTTCTTCCCTTTTTATGTTTGGTGGAGCTGAGGAGGATCGAACTCCTGACCTCTTGAATGCCATTCAAGCGCTCTCCCAGCTGAGCTACAACCCCAGTAAATTCCCAACAAATTTGCCTGCCCCTTAACATGACCCTTTCCGGCTGTCAACAGTTTTTCAGCTTGACTTTTGGCCTTCCGTCTATATAATCGCGCCCGTGCCGGAGTGGTGAAACTGGTAGACGCAGAGGACTCAAAATCCTCCGCCCGCAAGGGCATCCCGGTTCGATTCCGGGCTCCGGCACCAATTAAATCAAAGGCTACTGTCTTACAATGATTTGTAAGACTTTTTTTACCGGCAAAGGTCCTTCGGCCATCTCTTTTTAAAGAAGCTTGCAATCAATGTTGACGTTTCAGAATCCCTGGGG
>CAZVGQ010000025.1:0-13638 GCA_964626775.1 uncultured Smithella sp.
GGTTTTTCTCGCGCAGTCGATTCCATACATATTGGCCGTCGCGCCCCCTACGTCGGCGATGGATCCCCTGAAGTCCGGCAACGCGGCTATTTTTTTCGCCTCCCGCAGAATGGATTCCTTCGACCGGCTGAGAATGGCCCGGCCCTCGTGCGAGGCGATGGAGCAAAAGCGGCATTCGCCAAAGCACCCGCGGTGCGTCGTCAGGGAGAAGGCGATGGTGTCCATGGCGCGGACCTTGCCCTGTTTTGCATAAAAAGGGTGAACGCTCCGCGTAAAGGGAAGAGCGTAAACCGCGTCCAGTTCGGCTTTGGACAGAGGCGTTTGGGGCGGATGATGCACCAGATAGCGGCCGGCGTGTTTCTGAACCAAACCGCGGGCCGTCAGCGGGTCATGATTCGCGTAAAACACACCGAACATTCGAAGGAAGGCTTCCGGTTTGGCCGCCGCTTCTTCGAAAGAGGGCAGCGTCAGATACCCGTCGGGCGGTTCGTTTTCGATGACACAGGTTCCGCGGATGTTCCGAAGGCTCTCTCCGGCGCGCAGGCGTCCGGCGATTTCCAGAATGGCCTTTTCCGCCATCCCGTAAGCCAGAATGTCGAGGCGCGCGTCAAACAGAATGGAGCGGCGCACGGCATCCGACCAGTAATCATAATGCGCGATCCGCCGCAGGCTGGCTTCGACGCCGCCGGCGACAATCGGCTTTGTGTTTTTGAATGAGCGGCGAATCCAATTGGCGTAGGCGATGACGGCGCGGTCGGGCCGGCGGTTGTTTTTCCCGCCGGGGGTCAGGTCGTCGCCTTGCCTCTTTTTTTTCAGCGCCGTGTAATTGGCGACGAGCGAATCCATGCAGCCGCCGGTAACGCCCCAGAACAGGCGCGGCTCTCCCAGGCGGCGGATGTCCGCATCGTTCGCCATGTCCGGCTGGGCGATGATGCCGACGCGGTAGCCCGCGGCTTCCAGCACCCGGCCGATCACCGCCGCGCCGATATGAGGGCTGTCGATGTAAGCGTCGCCCGTGACCAGCAGAATATCGAGGCGGTCCCATCCCTTTTTCCGAAGTTCTTCAGGCGTGGTCGGCAGGAACATTTAAAAGATTCCGATCATGGAGAGCCCCAGGGTCAGCGCGGCAAGGATTGCGATCAGGGAAAGGCGGCCCGACCAGCGGTGAACGGCTCGAAAGACGCTTTTGTTGGAGGCTTTTAAAGAATAGAACCCGAGAAAAACCGTCAGGAATGTCAGCATCAGGGCGATGGACCCGATCCGGTGATGGAGCCCCGCCAGATGATCCGAGCCCGTCAGGATGATATGGACAAAAGCCATGACGCCGCCCGCGGCCAAAAGAATGCCTCCGGCGCTGTTGAGATTTTTGTGCCCCTTCAGCCAGAATTTTCTTTTCCTTCCGAACATGGCCAGGCCGACGCCCGCCAGAAGGCATAAAGACGCCGCAAGCATCAGCAATAGATGAATAATGATCAGCATGACATGCGGTCTCCTCGCGCCGGGGGATTCAGGGTTATTTCTGAAACAGGACTACAAGGACAATTCCATTCCCTGATAAACGGCAAAGCATTGCAGGGGTGAATGTTTTTCGGCGATGATTTTCCGGCAGGCGTCGACCATTTCGTCGACGGCCGTGTCGAAGCGGTCCTGATTGTGATGAAAAAGCCCCAGTTGTTTGACGCCGGCATCCAGCGCAAGTTTCACCGCCTGTTCGATGGTGGAATGCCCCCAGCCGATTCTTTTGGAATACTCTTCATTCCAGTATTCAGCGTCATGAATCAGCAAATCGGCGTTTTGGCAAAAAGCAACATAGTTTTCATAGGACAGCGATCCTTCATGCCGGAATCCCAGTTCGTTATCGGTCAGGAATACAAAGCGTTTGCCGTTTTCTGAAAATTGATAACCGTTTCCCTGATTGGGGTGGTTGAGCGCGACCGGTGTAATGGTCATACCGCCCAGTTCGTAGATTTCCCTGCAGATGTCCGCATAGGTGACATTGGCATGGATGGCGTCGAAATTGATGGGGAAGTAAGGAGCGGACATGACACGCGCCAGCATTTCCCGGATGGAGTCCTGAGCGAACGCGCAGCCCCAGACGTCGATGTTGGTTTTGCGCAGGTAAAGCGGTTTGAAGAAAGGGAATCCCATAATATGGTCCCAGTGGGCATGGGTCAAAAGCAGAATAAAATCGTGCCGGCCGTTGTCCAGGAAGCTGTTTCCTGCTTCGCGGATGCCGGAGCCGGCGTCAACCAGCAGAATATCGTCGCGGTTGTTCCGGATTTCCAGGCAAGTCGTGTTGCCGCCGTACCGAAGGTATTTCCGGCCTGACACCGGTATGGAACCTCTCGCCCCCCAGCAACGTATAATCATAAATCATCCCCTGTTGGCATAATCATACAGAATATTTGTTTTTTTTCAAGAAGGAGATCAAATAAAAAAAAAGGCTTTTCTCTTGCTATTGGACCAATAACCATTATGATAAAGAAAAGCAAGAATCACCGGGGAGGTGTCCTGTGAAAAGCATTCAAATTGCGGGCATGAGTTGCGGGCACTGCGTCATGGCGGTTACAAAAGCGCTCAGCGCGGTTGATGGAATTAAAGATATCCGGGTCGATTTAAAAACAGGAATCGCGACGTATGATGAGGTGAAACCCGTGGAAGCATCCATCATTGCCGCGACCGTTAAGAAGGCGGGCTACGACATTGTCGGATAAAGTCGTGATCTCGGTGGGCGGCATGACCTGCGCGGCCTGTGTGCGCCGCGTGGAAAACGCGCTGAAAAACGTCGAAGGCGTGGTGGATGCGAACGTCAATCTGGCTACCGCCCGCGCCACCGTGGTCCACCAGGCCCGCTGGGCGGGAGTACACGCGCTGGCGCGCGTCATTGCCGAACAAGGATACGAATTCCTGGGGGAGATATCCGATGCGGCCGCCGATCCGATCGAGGCTTCCCGCGTCCGGGAGCTTGGCGAGTTGAAGCTGAAAGTCTCCTGCGGCGCTGTGTTGAGCATTTTGATTTTTTTCGGTTCGATGCAGCACTGGTTCGGCTTTTTGCATGCGATTCCCCGTCCGTCGATGCTCGTGGCAATGTTCGTTTTAACGGCGCCCGCGGTTTTTTGGGTGGGGAGCCGGTTTTTCATCGGAGCCTGGAAGGCCGCGAAGCAAAAGACGTCGGACATGAACACGCTGGTGGCGGTGGGTGCATTCTCCGCTTACGCCTACTCGTCCGTCGCCACTTTTTTCCCCCGTTTCTTTGGCAGTGCGGGCATTGCTCCCCATGTGTATTATGATGGCGCAGCCATGATCATCACGCTGGTGCTGCTGGGCCGGCTTCTGGAGGCCGTCAGCAGGGGAAAGACTTCCCAGGCGATTAAGAAACTGATTGGGCTGGCGCCGAAAACGGCGCGTGTCATTCGGGACGGCGCGGAAGTGGAGATGACCATTGATGCGCTGCAGACCGGAGATGAGGTGCTGGTGCGGCCGGGAGAAAAAGTTCCGGTGGACGGAATCATCCTGACGGGACGATCGACACTGGATGAGTCCATGCTGACAGGCGAGAGCATGCCGGTTTCCAGGGAGGTCGGCCAAAAAGTATTTGCCGCCACCATGAATCAATCAGGAAGCTTCACGATGCGCGCCACCGGGGTAGGCGCGGACACCATGCTGGCGCATATTATCCGCATGGTGGAAGAAGCGCAGGGTTCCAAGGCGCCGATTCAGCGCCTGGCGGACAAAGTGGCTTCTGTTTTTGTGCCGGTTGTCTTTTTGATTGCCTTCCTGACGTTTGGTGTTTGGTATTTTGTTCCCATGGACGCCAATTTCAGCCGCGCTCTGATTAATTTTGTGTCGGTGCTGGTCATCGCCTGCCCCTGCGCGCTGGGGCTGGCCACGCCCACGGCCATCATCGTGGGTACGGGTCTGGGCGCGCAAAGCGGCATCCTGATCAAAGGCGGCGAGGCCCTTGAAAAGATCCACAAACTTTCCATGGTCGTATTTGACAAAACCGGAACGCTGACGCGTGGTGAACCGGAAGTGACGGATGTGGTCTGCGCTGCGGATTTTACCGAGCGGCAGGTGCTCACCGTGGCCGCCGCGCTGGAGAAAACGTCGGAGCATCCGCTCGCGAAAGCGATTGTTGATCGGGCGCGAAAGGACGGCATTTCGCCGCCATCCACAGACAGCTTTGAAGCCCTCTCCGGCATGGGCGCCAGAGGCTTTATTGATGGAAAGGCGGCGCTGGTCGGAAACCGTTTCCTGATGATGAATGAAGGGCATTCGGTTGATCTTCTGGACGGCGAGGCGGTCCGTCTGGCCCAAAAGGGAAAAACCCTTGTGTATGTTGCTGAAGGGGAGAAAATCATGGGCCTCATCGCGCTGGCCGATGCGCCCAAAGCTTCCGCGAAAAAGGCCGTGGAAAGCCTGAAGCGTCGCGGCTTGAAGGTGGCGATGATTACCGGCGACAACGCGGGAACGGCGGCAAGTGTCGCCGCACAACTGGGCGTCGAACAGATCATGGCGGAGGTGTTGCCGGGCGGCAAGGCAGACGCTGTCCGGCAACTGCAGGCATTCGGAGAGGTAGTGGCCATGGTCGGCGACGGCATCAACGACGCGCCGGCGCTGGCGGCAGCCGATGTCGGGATTGCCGTCGGAGCGGGTGCGGATGTGGCGATTGAAGCGGCGGATATTACACTTGTGCGGGAGGATTTGAATGCCGTGCCGGAAGCCATCGCCCTTTCGGCGGCGACGATGCGGGTGATTCGCCAAAATCTGTTTTGGGCTTTTATCTATAATGTCATCGGCATTCCGATTGCCGCGGGCGTCCTTTACCCCTTCTTTGGAATTCTGCTGCATCCGGAGTACGCGGCTGCCGCAATGGCCTTCAGTTCTGTTTCCGTTGTGAGCAATTCCTTGCGATTGAAAAGGGTTTGGGCAAAGCGAAAAGGCTTGGGGAATGAAAAGGATGGAACATAGGTCATAGGTTATGGGCTATGGGGCATAGGGCGTTGGGACGGGTTTTTTGCAAATGGGTGGTTGACGGCACGATGATGAATGTAAAATCATAATTAATTCAGTTGCTTCCAATTATTTTACAAAAATAAAATTTTTTTCTTGACAATCAGGAACGGGAAGAGTAATCGAATAATCATTGGTTGAACGTCCAATCAAATATTAGGTTGGGCGTCCAATAAAAAAGTTGGCGTATCATCAAAGCCCGCTTCAGGTAAGTTTTTACAGGAATCCTTTGGTTGGTCACGATGCTCTTAAAAGGCTGTTTACATACGCACACAACATGCTCGGACGGTAAAATGTCGCCCCAGGAAGTCGCCGACGCCTATGAATCCAAAGGATACGATTTTATTGCATTCACGGATCACGATTACCTGTTGAAACCGAACTATATGGATCTTTACAGGCAGGTCAGGACAAACATGATGGTTTTTTACGGCATCGAGCTTTCGGTTTTTGTCAAAGGAAACATTCATGTGGCGAAAATAGAAGGCGACCGGGAGATGCTCCACATCTTCAATCATATCAGCGAGTATGATTTTACCCCGCAGCAGCTGCTGGTCCGTCTGGAGCAGCTTGAAAAGATGTATCCCCTCGATGCGGTGGAAATAACGAAGAAAGGATTTCGGGATGCGGTTTTTGAAGCACTCGATCTTCGCTATCCCAAAATCGCCTCCGATGATTCGCATACGCATACGGGAATCGGCAGGGCGTGGGTAGAATTGGATGCGAGGCGCGAAAAGGATTCCATCATTAAGGCGATCCGGAGCGGTGAATTCTGGAACTGCTACCTGAGTTGATCTCATGTTGCGGTTTCAGCGAATGGCATATTGAAAGATAAATATTTGGTCAGACCAAACAGGAAGGAGGACGGGTAATGGGTAAAAGATTGGCTATCTGCGCGGTGGCGCAGATTAAAAATCATCCAGATTATCAGTATTGGCGTTTTCAAAACATGCTGCTCGAGTGTTTCGAACCGATCATGGAGCAGACGAAGGTGACTTTCGACATGGACAAGGGCATTCGGACGATCATCACCTGCTCGGATGACGTGTTCGACGCCCGGACCATATCCAACAACGGCATCACGGATGTCGTCGGGGCGCATTTTCGAGGCGAGGAAAAGATGGCTCAGGAAAGCATCAACGGCCTCGGATACGCGATGGCCTGCATTCTTTCCGGCCATGACGATGTGATACTCTTCATGGGACATTGCAAGGAGTCGCAGGGGGAAAGCCGCAGGATGATTTCAAATCTTGCTTACGACCCCTTCTATTGCAGACCGCTGGGCATGGACTATCACAATGTGGACGCCCTGCAGGCCCGGGCTTACATGGATAAATCCAAAGTGACGGACGAACACCTGGCGAAGGTCGTGGTTCGCTCCAGAGCCAACGGAAAGAAAAATCCCTACGGCCGCGAAAATAAAATCGTCAGTGAAAAAGAAGTGCTGAATTCACCGATGTATTCGGATCCGCTCCGGGAAATGCACATCTATCCGGTCACCGACTGGGCTTACGGGATGCTTCTGTGCAGTGAAGAGCGGGCAAAGGAATTCACGCAAAAACCCGTATGGATCACGGGGTATGGCAGCTGTATGGACCGGTATTTTCTCGGTGACCGCGACATCACCTCGAATTTTTCGCTCAAGAATGCAGCAAAGCGCGCATACGCCATGGCCGGCGTCAAAAATCCCGAAAAAGACGTCCAGGTTTTTGAACTGAGCGACCATGCCGCGTATCAGCTCCCCATGTGGGCCGAAGGCGTCGGCATCGCTGAAGAAGGCAAAGGCGGTAAGTGGATCGACGACGGCGGCATGGACAAGTTCAATGTGAACCTGTCCGGCGGACAGCTCAACGGAAATCCGCTTCTTCTGGGAGGCGCGGCCAGGGCCATAGAATGCTACTACCAGTTGTCGGAGCAGGCGGGGGGAAGGCAGGTCAAAGGCGCAAAACGGGCAGTGGCCCAGGCGGCAACCGGCGGGGCCGGACAGCATCAGGCCGTAATCGTCATGGAAGCGTAGGGAGGTTGAATCATGGCACATAAGAAAAACAGAAATGTTGGAATTATCGGCATCGGACAGACGAAGCATTCCAGTCATCGCGAGGATGTCAACCAGCCTGAATTGATCCATGAAGCGGTCAGCCTGGCCCTGAAGGACGCGAACCTCACCATGAAAGACATTGACTGTGTGGTTCACGGCAATATGGAGCTTTTTGAAATGGTTCACTCGCCGGATCTCTGGCATGTGCTGGGAACCGGTGCCTACGGCAAGGACTCGATCCGGATCACCACCGGCGGGACGGTCGGGGCCACTCTGTCCTGCGCCTCGGACAATCTGGTGGCCTCGGGCATGTACGACATCGTCATGGCCATCGGATTTGAAAAGCTTCAGGAGGGGCACACCACGGGCGGCATCACCAACATGGCCTGCCCGCTGTGGTTCAGGAAGATTCAGGCCGGAGCGCTTACCGGCTCCTCGGCCTATGATGTGGAGCGGGAATTCGGCCTCGAGCGGGCAAACCGCGCATCGCTCATGTACCGGATTATCATGGACAAGCACGCGAGCCTCAATCCCAACGCGCACCGGGCATTTGGTCTGGACTTCAGTCAGATCGACGATCTGATCCGGACTTCACCGAAGCTCGTCGGCGAACTGAAGCTCATCGAAATGTGCTCCCAGTCGGACGGAGCCTGCTGCGTGATCTACGCGTGCGAGAAAAAGGCCAAGGAGTTGTCCAAAACCCCGGTCTGGATCCGCGATCACATCACCGCCCACAAGGAAGAGAACTTCACGATCTTCGGCTACGACCGGAAATATCCGGTGCTGAAGACGCATAAATTCGCGGCCGAACATCTTTTCAAACGCAACGGCATCAAGGATCCTTTGAATTATTTTGACGTGTTCGAAATGTATGATCCGGCAACCTGGTGGGCCATTGACTGGATTCGGGATTTCTTTAATTTGAAAGGGGATGAGCACCTCAGGCTCATCGAGGACAAGGAAATCATGATCGGCGGCAAAATGCCCATCAATCCGTCCGGCGGCGTGATCGGATCCAATCCGATCGGCGCGACGGCGCTGGTTCGGGTGGCCGAGGCGGCCCTGCAGGTGCGCGGCAACGCCGGTCCGCACCAGATACCGACCCCGGTCAATCACGCGCTCGCGTCAGGGTTCGGCGGCACCATGTGGACCGTGATGACAATGCTCGAAAAGGAACTTAACTGGTAGGAGGATGATCATGGCAGAATACTGGGGAGTAAAAGTAGAAGATATATTCAATACAATGAAGGAACGCTTCCGTCCCGAGGGCGCCAAGGATGTCGATGCCGTTTTCGGCTATGACATTGCCGATGAGGGCAAGTGGAGACTGACCATTACGAATAACACGATGTTGTTGGAGAAGGCCGACACGCTGGCGGGATGCGTGGCGACCATGTCAGCCGACGGGGAAACGTTTGTCGGTGTCAACACGGGCAAGGTCGATGCAACCAACGCATTTATGAGCGGCAAATTCAAGGTGGAAGGCGACATGGGAGCGTTCGGAAAAACCGGCAAACTGTTCCGCAAATTTGTCATTCCCAAGAAAGAGATGACGACGAAAGAGTATCTGGCCGACATGTTTGCCACCATCGTTCCGCGTTTCAAGGCGAAAGAAGCCGAGGGGCTCACCGCTTCCTTTGGGTTCGATCTTGGCGGACCCGACGGCGGCAAGTGGACCGTCTTTATTAAGGATAAGATCTGCACGGTTACGACGGCCATCGAGGGCAAGCCGACGGTCACACTGGAATTCAATGACGCCAAAGATTATGTTGATTTCATTCTTGGCAAGATTGACGCGCAGAGCATTCTGGCGGCCGGCAAAGCCTCCGCAAAAGGCGACATCAACATGATGGCGTCGAAATGGCCCGTTTTGTTCGAAAAATACAAAGATCCCATGGCAGGCAATGTTCAGGAACAGGAACTGCTGGTTCTCAAAAAGACCATATCGTTGAACGAGAAGTTTTCAACCGGCCCCATCATGGGCAAGTTTCTCAAAGGGCTGAAGGATAAAAAAATATTTGCGAATAAATGTCCCGAGTGCGGCCGGTTGCAGTTGCCGCCGCGGGAAGTTTGCGCAGAGTGCCGCGTGCGTGCCGGTGAATTCGTGGAGGTCGGGCCCAAGGGTGAAGTCCGCTATATGGACATCATCTATTACGCCATGCCTGATCCGCTGACCGGTGTGGCCAGGGAAACCCCTTACGGAGGAGTCAACGTCCTCCTGGACGGCTGTAAGGGCAACGAAACCCTGCCGCACTTTATACGGAAGGATCAGATTGAAAAGATTCAGATGGGCTGGAATGAAAAGAAGGGGACCCGCGTTCGCCCCGTCTGGGAAGAAAACCGGATCGGCGACATCTGGGATATTAAATATTTCGAGATCGATGAGTAAGGAGACGGGAAATGACAACAAATTCAATGAAAGAATTCGAAGACAGCTATCAAGTCGAAGGCAAAATGGCGCTCCCTTATTCTTACTTTGCAGGCCGGGTGGGCAGCAGGTTCATTACAACCCTCCGGGACCAGAAGAAGATCATGGGAGTCAAATGCCCCACCTGCGATATGGTCTATCTGCCGCCGCGGCAGGTCTGCGACGTGGATTTTACCGATATTCGCGACGCGTGGGTTGAACTGGAAAGCACGGGCACGGTGACGAACTTCACGGTGGTGCGCTATGACGACAAGCATCTGCCGCGCAAAGCGCCGTTTGTCCTGGCCCTTATCAAGCTGGAGGGGGCCGGCACGCCGTTTGCGCACATCCTGGAGGAGTGCAAAATCGAGGACGTCAGGATCGGAATGAAGGTCGAGGCGGTATTCGCGAAGGAAACGACCAATACCATCCTCGATATTGATCATTTCAAACCCGCGGCTGAAAAGGCGTCGATTCACGAAGTGAACGCTCGCAGAAAACAATGGGTTCCGGCAGATGAACCCGCAGAAGCATCAACCAGAAAAGGAGGAAGACCCGATATGTCCAAGCCCGTTATCATTACCGCAGCGCTGACCGGCGCCGCTACGATGAGAAATCAGAATCCGTCCGTACCCTACAAACCGGAGGAATTCGCGGAAGAAGCCTACAAGTGCTGGAAGGCCGGCGCGGCGATGGTGCACGTGCACGCCCGGGAAGACGGAGGAATGGCCACCCATGACCACGCAAGGATCAAGGCGACGTATGACGCAATCAAGGAAAAGTGTCCGGATCTTATCGTCTGTTTGAGCTCCGCCGTCGGCATGGGCAAGACCGCCGAGCAGCGGATCTCCCAGATTGTTTATGTCAAACCCGAGATGGCGTCGCTCAACACCAACACCATGAACTTCGGCATCGTGGACCGCAAAACCGGGAAGATCTTTATCGATTACGTCTTTGAAAACACCTTCGGCATGCTGCAGGACTTCGCCAAAGCTATGGAAGAAAACGGCGTGAAGCCGGAAATCGAATGCTACGACATGGGCGGTCTGGACAATACCATCATGATCGGCAAGCAGGGCATCTTCAGCGATCCGATGAACTTCAACTTCGTGTGGGGCGTCGCCGGCGGTCAGCAGTTCCGGACCGAATCCTTCATCGCCATGATGAACGCGCTTCCCCCGAAAGCGAATTTCACTACCTGCGGCGTCGGGACGGATCAATATCCCTGCATCATGCAGTCCTGCATCCTCGGCGGTCATATGAGGGTCGGCCTGGAGGACAACATCCGGATGCCGAACGGAGCGCTGGCCAAGGGGAGTTACGAGCAGGTGGAGGTGGCGGTGAATATCGCCAACTGTCTGGGACGCCCGGTGGCCACCACGGATGAAGCTCGACTGATCATGGGGATTAAGAAGCGATAAATGACAGGCGGCGCTGCAGATGATTTCATCTGCAGCGCCGCCTCAGATTCATTCGGGGGAACGCTCAATGGAAGTAACGGAAAAAACCATGAACGACGTTTTTAGGAACCGCGTTCAAAAATATCAAGACCGTCTTGCCGTTGAAAAAAAGATAAACGGCGTGTGGCACACCGCCACATGGAACGAATACTACGAGCGGTCGCGTGCCGTCGGCATGGGGCTGTATGCCCTGGGAATTCGCAAAGGGGATATGGTGTCCATTCTGTCCGAAAACCGGCTGGAGTGGATCTACACCGACATGGGCGCGCTGGGAATCGGCGCCTGCGTGATTCCAATCTATCCGACGCTGACGGCCGAGGAGATCGAGTACATCCTCAATAATTCCGAGTCAAAGGTCATTGTGACGGAAGACCGGGGTCAGCTCAAAAAAGTGCTGGCGGTCATCGAGCGGTGCCCCGGCGTTGAAAAGATCGTCGTGATGGAGGAAAAGGACGCCACAGGGCATCCTGCCGTCATGAGCTTTGCGGCGCTGATGGAGCTGGGGAGAAAAAAGCATGCCGAAGTCCCTTCCCTCTTTGAAAAGCTTTCCCGGGAAGTGACGGTGGATGATCTGGCCACCCTCGTATACACGTCCGGCACGACAGGATTGCCCAAGGGCGCCATGATCACTCACGGAAACGTTTTCTGGATTGTGAAATCTTTGGACGCGGTCCAGCCTCCGTTTGCCGACGATCAGGACGTCCTGGTGGCCTTTCTTCCCCTTTCGCACGTGTTTCAGCGAATTCCCGGCCATTTTTACGCCATGCACCGCGGGATTACCATCTCCTATGCCCAGTCGATTGACACGCTTCTCGCGGACTTCGAAGAGAAGCGGCCGACCATGATTCTGGCCGTTCCGCGCGTTTGCGAAAAAGTGTATCAGAAGATCATCACACAAGTGAAAGAACAGTCTCCCTTTAAGCAGAAGGTGTTCCACTGGGGGCAGAAGGTCGGCAGCCGGATCAGCGAACTTCGCGAGAAACACAAACCCATTCCACTTGGCCTGCAATTAAAATACAAAATCGCCTATGCCGTCATCTTCAAAAAGCTCCAGGACAAGCTGGGCGGGCGGCTGAAATGGATGACGGCCGCCGGCGCGCCAACGGCGCCGGAAATTATCCGGTTCTTCAACGCCGCCGGGATCACCGTCATTCAGGGATACGGCATGACGGAAACCACGGCGCCGGCGTCCATACAATCCCTTGCGGATTTCCGCATCGGCACGACCGGCAAGCCGATGCCCGGCCAGGAGATCAGGATCGCCGAAGACGGAGAGATTCTGATCAAGGGCGGCAACGTCATGAAGGGATACTGGAAACTGCCCGAGGAGACCGCAGCCGTTTTCACGCCGGACGGATATTTCATGTCGGGCGACATCGGGAAGTTCGATGAGGAAGGCAATCTCCTCATCACGGACCGCAAGAAGGATCTCCTCATCACCTCCGGAGGCAAAAACATCGCTCCGCAGATGATCGAAGGGCTGTTCAAAACCGATCCGCTGTTTACCCAGTTTATCGTGATCGGTGAAAGAAAAAAATACCTGACCGGATTGTGCAACATTGATCTGGATATTGCCGCGATGATCGCCGACGATGAGAAAATCCCCTATCAGAAACCGGCGGACCTGCTGGACAATGACCGCTTCCTGGCGATTGTCAGGAAACATGTCGATGAGCGCAACACGCATCTGGCCAAATATGAAACCATCAAGGATTACCGAATCATCAAAACGGATTTTTCCCAGGAAGGCGGCGAACTGACGGCGACGCTCAAACTGAAACGCAAGGTGATTAATGAGAAGTATCAGGATCTGATTGACGAGATGTACGGGAAAGAAGCGGTCGACGAGCTTTACGGGCAAAAGCAGTCCCGGGCGTGAGCCGACAGACGGTGAATCAACCGCCTCGCAGCAAGCTACGGAGAATTAACTCTCGTCCCGCCAAAGCGGGATTAACAACCTTAGTCAAGAAGGTGGAGGACTATGAATAAGGCAGTGGAATTGAAGCAGGGGCAGAATCAACTTTTCTCTGATCCGGATGCGGACAAAGCGAGGGAGTTTTTCCGCAATAAATCACGTGCCATGGTCAACAAAGTCACCACGGTGGACGATGCGGTGAAAAGACTGGTCAAAGACGGCGACTATATCGCCATCGGCGGATTCGGCGCCAACCGCATTCCGACGGCGGTTTTGCATGAAATTGCCCGACAGGGGAAGAAAAATCTGGCGTTTGCCGGCCATACCGCCACGCACGACATGCAGATTCTGGTCGGCGGGGAGTGCATTGACCGCCTGGATATCGCCTACGTCATCGGGCTGGAGGCGCGCGGCCTTTCTCCCAATGCGCGTCGCGCGGTGGAGAGCGGGAAAATCAAGCTCACGGAATGGACGAACGCAACCCTCTCCTGGCGGATCAAAGCCGCGGCCATGGGGCTTTCCTTTCTTCCGGCGCGCAACATTATGGGAACCGATACGTTCCGGTACAGCGCGGCAAAGGAAATCCTCTGTCCCTTCACGAATCAGAAGTTTGCCGCCTTTCCGGCCCTGTATCCGGATTTTGCCGCCATTCATGTCCACGAGTGCGATGTTTACGGAAACGCGCACGTCTTTGGATCGACTGTATCGGATCAGGACCTGGCCAAAGCGTCCAAGCGCGTCGTGATCACCACGGAGCGGATCATCTCCAACGATGAGATCCGACGGCAGCCCACCACGACCTTCA
>CAZVGQ010000026.1:0-13557 GCA_964626775.1 uncultured Smithella sp.
TTCTCCCGCAGGTTGACCGATAAGGCCCGTCCGGCGGCAAGAACGTCAATTCCAAAATGAGAATAAAAGCGCTTGTCTTCACAGGCGATCACCGCCTTTTGCAGGTAAGGGGAAATGTCGGAAAGAGGAACCGGTAAACGGGGCTCCATGGTCGGACCCGACAGGCGGCCGATTTCCTCCGGCTCCAGACGCACCGAATCCAGCGGTTTGCCGTCCGGGGACGTGAGCGACACTACCCGTCCGTTGGCGAGGGCGATCTCCACCGGTCCGGTAGGTTTGGAACGCCCGTTGTGCCCTGCGTCGTGAAGGAACAACCGGATGCGTGCTTTGTCTCTGGAAAAAGTTCCGGGTTTGGAAGGCTTTTCCGAGACCTGTCTGTAGAAAAGCTTGTTCAGCCGTTCGACCAGCCGCAGGTTTCCCGGATGATCGTCTTTCCGGATTTCAAGAGGCTGTCCGTAAAAGATCGTGGGAGACGTCTCGTTGCTGCCGGAGAGGCCTTTGCCTGCTTCGAGGTACAGAAAAAGGATGTGAATCAGCAGCGCAGCCGCCAGCAGCAAAAAAAATATTCGACGAATCACTGCATTCTCCCCGCCTCTTTCCGGAAAGGCCCATGGATCAGAAATCGCTTTTGCATGGTCTGATTTTACGAAGAACCCGCCTGGATAGCAAGTGAATTTGATCCCCGCTACTTCTGCGTTGACAGAGGGGACAATTGCGTATATCCACTCTCCATGAAAATAAATCAGCTACCCGGGCCGGTCCTCACGCATGGCGTTGTTCCCCTGGCTCACCGCCTGATCTTGCTTCACACCTTTCTTGTCCGAACAGAGGTGATCGATGAGGAGGTGATTACCTCCCGTCTCGATCGGGGGGAAAAGGGCATTGTGGCCATCTGGCATCAGCGCATGTACGGCGTCATCGGCTATGCCAAAGCTGCAAGCCGGTACCGGCCTTCGGCCATTATCAGCCGCAGCAACGATGGGGATCTGATCAGCGCGCTGGTCCGGCGTCTCCATTTTCGGCCCATCCGGGGTTCCAGCTCCCAGGGAGGAAAAGAGGCTCTGTCTGCCGTTGTGGAGGACCTGAAAGAAAATCCTCTCGCCATTCATGCCGTGGACGGGCCCAGGGGGCCCGGCGGTACGGTGAAGGCCGGATTGATTCGGATGGCGCAGCTTTCCGGCGCGAAGATTTATCCGGTTTACGTTTCCTTCAGCCGCGCCTGGCTCCTCCGGAGCTGGGACCGGTTTCTGATTCCCAAGCCCCTGAGCAGAATCAGAATTCGCTGGGATCAACCCTTCTCTGTCCCGGCAGGCATGAAGGAAAATGAATTCGAATCGATCCGGCGGACGCTGGAAATCCATATGCAGCAAAACCAGATCGCCGATGACCGGTCTTTTGGCTGGGATAATCTGCTTCTGGGGCAATAGCTCTATCCGGCAGGTCTGCCGTGGCCGCCGGCATTCCGGGTAATAGGTTTTGGGCTTCAGCCAAAATTTTCCACGCAACTAAATTATCGCATCTCTTACTGTTCGCAAGTGACATTTCCGTCGTATTGCCATGACAAATACGACATGCCGCTCAAAGTCAACGCCGGCCTTCATTTTTCGGGCACGCGCCTCATGCGGTCAAAGCAGCAAAAGACATACGGGTCACCTGTTTTTTCTCGTGCGCAGGGGCCGGAATTCTGAACATTCAGTAAAATCAAGCACTTGCTGAAAAGACGGTTGTTGGCACGGCTGTTGCTCATTAGTTCAGACGAGCAAGGCAGTCCGTTCTTTGATCCGCAGTCATGCAGTATCCTCATGAGGAAAGCGGCCGGATGCGGTCGGTTTTCGGGGAAACTCAAGGAGAAGGCATATGCAGACATCGTTAAAGCTGCTGGATGTGATGGCAAACAATTCCGAGGCGATTGCCAGGAACTGGGCGAAAGACGTCTCCACGAACGACAAGACGCCTTCCTACCATGACCTTCATGAAAATCATCTGATTCCTCAGGCAGCGGATTTTTACCGCAAGCTAAGCAGTGTCTATACGTTGAAAGACCCTTACCCCGCCATTTATGACTTTATGTCCAAATTTGCCGAAAAACGTTTTAAGGAAGAAGTTCCGCTGCAGGAGGTGCTTTACGCCATCATTCTCATGCGCCGCCACATTTGGCTTTACGCCGAGTTTCAGGCCATCTTTGTTACCATTACCGAGCAGCAGCAGGCGCTGGAAAGCCAGACCCGGACGATTCTTATTTTCGATTACATCGCTTATATTCTGACGGATAAATACATGGCATTAATGGGAGCCGCTCCCAAGAAAAAATAAACGAGGTGAACGAACCGTGGCCGAGCAAACAAATCAAGGAAAGGTTTTATCCGTTCGCAGCAGCGTCGTTGACATTCACTTTCCCGTTGCCCCGCCGATCCGCAATGTGCTGACGGCGGGCGAAAAGGGTGAGGTGGTCATCGAGGTGTTTACACAACTGGACAACAACACCATCCGGGGCGTCGCCCTGACGCCGACGCAGGGTTTGGCCCGCGGGGCCGTCGTCACCGATACCGGCAAACCCTTTGAGGTTCCCGTGGGGAATCAGTTGCTGGGAAGGGTGTTCAATGTCTTCGGCAACACCATCGACAAGAAGGGCAATGTCGAGGGGTGCGAAGCCCGGTCGATTCACCGCGAGCCCATTCCGCTGCGCGATCAGTCCACCGTCTCGGAAATCTTTGAAACCGGCATCAAGGCCATCGACGTCCTGGCGCCTCTGGAACGCGGCGGCAAGGCCGGGTTGTTCGGCGGCGCCGGCGTCGGCAAGACCGTTTTGATCACGGAGATGATTCACAACACCGTCAGCGGCCACGAAGGCATGAGCATCTTCTGCGGAATCGGCGAGCGCTGCCGCGAAGGCGAGGAGCTCTACCGGGAAATGGAGGAGAGCGGCGTTTTGGGGAACACCGTCATGGTGTTCGGCCAGATGAACGAACCGCCGGGCGCGCGGTTTCGCGTCGGACACGCGGCGCTGACCATGGCCGAGTATTTCCGCGACGATGCCAAACAGGATGTGCTGCTGATGATCGACAACATCTTCCGCTTCATCCAGGCGGGCATGGAAGTGTCGGGCCTCCTGGGGCAGCTGCCGTCCCGGCTCGGGTATCAGCCGACGCTGGCCACGGAGCTCGCGGAGCTCGAGGAGCGCATCTGCAACACCAAGACCGGAGCGATCACATCCATTCAGGCTGTTTATGTTCCGGCGGACGATTTCACGGATCCATCGGCCGTGCACACCTTCGGCCACCTGTCCGCGACCATTGCTCTGTCGCGCAAGCGCGCCAGTGAAGGTTTGTATCCGGCCATCGATCTGCTCCAGTCCGGATCCAAAATGCTGATGCCCAACATCGCCGGTGAACGCCACTATAAAATCGCCCAGGAAATCCGCAAGACCCTCGCGGTTTATGAAGACCTCAAGGACATTATCGCCATGCTGGGCATTTCCGAACTGTCCCGCGAAGACCAGCGCACCGTGTTTCGCGCGCGCCGGTTGGAGCGGTTTTTCACGCAGCCTTTCTTTGTCACCGAGCAATTCACCGGTACGGCCGGAAAAATGGTTTCCCGGGAAGAAACGCTCAACGGGTGCGAACGGATCCTGAACGATGAGTTTGCCGAGTATCCGGAGCGCGCGCTTTACATGATCGGATCGATTGAAGAGGCGAAGATAGAACATGTTGCTTAAAATTTTATTGCCGGCGGAAGTCATGATGGAGCGGGAGGTCAAGAAAATCGTCGCGGAAGCGGAAAACGGCTCTTTCTGCCTGATGCCGAACCATATCGACTTTGTCGCCACGCTGGCCCCGGGCATCTTTTCGTTTGAACCGACCGAAGGCGGCCATGAACTTCTGGCCATGGACGTCGGCACGCTGGTGAAAAAGGGAGCGGATGTTCTGGTGTCCACCCGCAATGCCGTCAAGGCGGCGGAACTGGGAAAACTCAAGCAGGTGGTGGTGGAACAGTATGACGCGCTCGACGAGCGGGAAAAACTGGTCCGCTCCGCCGCGGCAAAACTGGAGGCGTCGCTGATCCGGCGCTTCGTGGAACTGAAGTAGGGCGCGATCCCCGATCGCGCCGAACACAGACGGTAGGGCGCGTTTCCCAAACGCGCCGAACAAGGGAGTAAAAACATGGTTGAAATACGACGAACCACCAACCGGCGCCGGCAGATGGCGGATCACTTCGCGGAAAAAGTCGCCCAGCGGGAGGCGCTGCGCATCAAAGGCCTCAAGCATAAGAATGAAACGGTTTGGTTCGGCCTGGGAATGTTCGGCATTGTCGGATGGGCGGTGGCGATTCCCACCCTGATCGGCGTGGCCCTGGGGCTCTGGATCGACCGGACCTGGCCCAGCCAGTATTCCTGGGCGCTCATGGGGCTGGTGGCCGGTGTGATCGTCGGCTGTATCAACGCAGCCTATTGGGTCAGAAAAATACGCAGCCGGATCATTGAAGAGGAATGACATGACGCCAAACGCTATCGGGATGCTTGTTTTGATGTTTGCCGCGGGAATGGCGCTGGGCGCTCTCTATTTTGTCGGTCTGTGGCAGACCGTGAAAAGGCTGCCGCAAGCGGAAGGCCGCGGCCTTCTTCTGCTGGTCAGCCTGGTAGTGCGCCTGTCCGTCCTTTTGGCCGTATTCTACTTTTTGCTTCAGGACGGCCGCTGGGAAAGACTGGCCGCGGCCCTGATCGGTTTTGTGGTGATGCGCAAAATCCTGACGGTTCGTCTGGGCCCGCAAAAGACGGCTTCAGCGATGCAGGAATGACGAAAAGGGTTTTGATCAACCGGTGAAGGAGATTCTATGGAAATCGTCGCGTTAAGTCAAATCAGCCCGGATCAGGTTGTTGTCTGGAGCTGGAATTTCATCACGCTCAATGTGACCATTCTCTATACCTGGCTGGTGATGGCCATTCTGGTCGGCGGTTCTATTCTGGTGACCCGCAATCTTTCCTCCGGAACGAATGTGTCGCGCTGGCAGCATTTCCTGGAGATTGTGATTTCCATCGTCCGCGGAGAAATCAGCGAGATGACGAAGAAGGGGGCGGACAATTACATTCCCCTGATCGGCACGCTCTTTTTATTCATCTGCACCTCCAATGTGCTGGCCGTGGTGCCGGGATATATCGCGCCGACGTCTTCCATGACGACCACGGCGGCGCTGGCCACCTGCGTATTTATCGCCGTTCCGTACTATGGAATTTCCCGAAACGGCGTTTTGCATTATGTGAAGGAGTATTTTCAGCCGAACTTTATTTTCTTCCCGTTCCACGTCATGGGCGAACTGTCCCGGACGCTAGCGCTCACCGTTCGTCTTTTCGGCAACATCATGAGCCATGAAAAGGTCATCGGAATTCTGCTGGCCGTCACGCCCTTTCTGTTTCCCGTCGTGATGCAGATTCTGGGGCTCCTGATCGGCGTGATTCAGGCCTACATTTTCGCTATTCTTTCCATGGTATATATTGCCTCGGCGCTTTCCGCCGAGGACGAAGATCATCACACGGAAGCCAAAAAAGAGGGCTCTGCAGCCTGATAAAATTGAAATAAAGGAGGAGTATGTATGGACAACGTAAGTCTCGTCGCGATGGCCTCGATTATCGGTGCGGGTTTGGCAATGGGGATCGGTTCAATCGGCCCCGGACTGGGCATGGGACAGGCAATCGCCCAGGCGCTGGCCGCGATTGCCCAGCAGCCGGATGAGAGGAATTCCTTAACGCGAACTTTATTCGTCGGTTTGGCCATGATTGAATCCATCGCCATTTACTGTTTCGTGATTTCCATGATTCTGATTTTCGCCAATCCGTTCTGGGGTTTCATTATCAAGTAGGGGGATAAACCATGCATATCGACTGGTTTGTATTTTTAGCGCAAATCTTCAATTTCCTCCTGCTGATGTATCTGCTGAAACGCTTTCTCTACGGGCGGATTATCAAGGCCATGGATGACCGGGAGGCGAAAATCGCCGCGCGCTTCGCCGAGGCGGATGAGCTGAAGACGAAAGCGGAAGAAGAAGCCCGGCTCTATGAAAAGCGCAATCAGAGCCTCAATGAGAAAAAAGAAACCATGCTCAACGAGGCGACGCTGGCGGCGGAAGCCAAACGCAAGGAGCTGATGGAAAAGGTGCGCGTGGAAGTGGATGCGGTCAAGGCGCGCTGGCAGGACATGCTGGTCCGGGAGCAGAACGCCTTTTTCTATGATTTGCGCCAGCGGGCGGCCAAACAGCTATACGCCACGGCGCGCAAGGCCCTTTCCGATCTGGCCGACGCTGATCTGGAGGAGAGAATCGTCGATGAATTCCTCCGCCGGGTGCAATCGCTGGACGAAGAAAAAAGCACTCAGTTACGCAAGGCGATCGGCGGCGGAGGAAACCGGGTGACGATCCAGAGCGCTTTCGGCATTCCCGCCCCGCGGCAGAAGCAGATTGAGGAAGTCCTGAAGAAGCAGATCACCAACGGATTTACCATCCGTTATCTGCATGAACCGGATATTGTTTCGGGCATCGAAATGCGGGTCAACGGCCATAAAATCGCCTGGAGCCTGAACGAATATCTGGAAACCCTGGTGGAGAGTTTGACGGAAACGCTCCAGAAAGAAGCGCATGCGGCGTAGAAAGGTTTTTAGACCGAGGGCTGAAGTCTGAAGTCTGAAAGGATGTCAGGAG
Organism: uncultured Smithella sp.; assembly: GCA_964626775.1. Classification (GTDB taxonomy): domain Bacteria; phylum Desulfobacterota; class Syntrophia; order Syntrophales; family Smithellaceae; genus UBA8904. Next base: position 6,688 of record CAZVGQ010000026.1, read on the forward strand.
GCATAGAATGAATCAAGAGGTGAGCCAAGTGGAAAGTCAGGAGCTGAAAACCTTTCTGGACGACACGTTCGATACCATGGAAAAGGTTTTGGAAGAGCAGAATCCTGAACTGAGACAATACGAAATCGGCACCGTGCAGTTTGTCGGCCGGGACATCGCCCGCGTCAGCGGTCTGCCGCATATCCGCGCGGAGGAACTGGTGCGATTTTCCGGCAATTACATGGGACTGGTGTTCAATATCGATCCCAAGGAAATCGGCGTGATTCTTCTGGATCCCAGTGAAAATATCCAGGTGGGTTCGGAAGTGCAGCGCACCAAGCGCGTGCTGGATGTGCCGGTGGGCGACGGTTTGCTGGGGCGGGTGGTCGATCCGCTGGGGCGTCCGCTGGACGGCCTGGGGGAAGTGAACACCGTCATGCGCCTGCCGGTGGAGCGGCCCGCGCCCGCGGTGATGGACCGGGCCCCGGTAACGGTGCCGCTGCAGACCGGCATCAAGGTGATTGACGCGCTCATTCCCGTAGGGCGGGGCCAGCGCGAGTTGATTCTGGGCGACAGAATGACCGGCAAAACAGCGATTGCCGTCGATACCATCATTAATCAGAAAGAAACGGGAATCATCTCCATTTATTGCGCGACCGGCAAGAAAAGCGCCGATGTCGCCAAGGTGATCGCCGAACTGCGCGATCACGGAGTGATGAAATCCTGCATCGTGGTGGTGGCCACCGGCGAAGACACGCCGGGCCTGCAGTTTATTGCTCCCTACGCGGCGACCAGCATGGGAGAATATTTTGTGGAGCAGGGCCGGGACGTTTTGATTGTCTATGATGATCTGACCTCCCATGCCCGAGCCTACCGCGAAGTGTCGCTGCTTTTGCGACGGCCCCCCGGAAGAGAGGCGTTTCCCGGCGACATCTTTTATATTCACTCGCGGCTTCTGGAGCGCTCCACGCATATGCGGCCGGAATTGGGCGGCGGGTCGCTGACGTCGCTTCCCATCACGGAAACGGAAGCCCAGGACATGTCGTCCTACATTCCCACCAATCTGATTTCCATTACGGACGGGCAGATTTATCTTTCGCCGGTGCTTTTCAGCAAAGGGATTTTACCGGCGGTGGATGTCGGCAAGTCCGTTTCCCGCGTCGGCGGCAAGACGCAGCTTCCCGCGTACCGATCCGTGGCGGGCGATCTGCGTCTGTCCTATTCGCAGTTTGAAGAACTGGAGTCCTTCTCCCGGTTCGGCACAAGGCTCGACGACGCCACGCGGCGGACGCTGGAGCGCGGCTGGCGCGTGCGCGAAATCTTGAAACAGGGCCAGTTCAAGCCGTTGCGGGCCTCCGAACAGATTGCCTCCCTTCTTTCCGTGACCGGGGGCGCCCTGGATCTGGTTCCGACGGAAAAGATCCGCGAAGCGGAGGCGCGTCTACTGGAAACCGTCAACGAACAGCTTCCGGAATTGTGCGCGCGGATTGAAGAGGGAAAGAAAATGGATATGGCGGACCGCGACAGTATCATGAACAAAATCAAACCGACGATCGCGCCGTTTGAAGAGATTGAGGAAGCCCATGCAAACAACTGAGTCGCTGAAAAGGAGAATGAAAAGCGCCGGGGACCTTTTATCCGTCGTCAAGACGATGAAAGCCTTGGCTGCCGTGAGCATCCGCCAGTACCAGCGGGCGGTTGATTCGCTGCGCGATTATAACCGCACGGTGGAGATGGGTCTCCAGATCGTTCTCAAAGAGCGCATGGGCGCGACGATGAAGCGGAAGAACGCTCCCATCAAACGCCTCGGCGTGATCGTGTTTGGATCCGACCAGGGGCTGTGCGGACAGCTCAATGAGCAGATTTCCGTCTTTGCGCTGGATCATATCAAAAGCACCGGTGTGAAAAAAGAAAACCGCAAAGTGCTTTCGGTCGGCGCGCGCGTGGCGGACTATGTGGAAGACGCCGGTCAGCCGGTGGATGAGCTGCTTTCGACCCCCGGGTCCACGGCGGGCATCACGCCGCTGGTGCAGGAAATCATCATGATTATCGATGAATGGCATTTTCGCGGCAACGTCGATCATTTCTATCTTTTTTATAATGAATACCTGACCGGAGCAACGTACCACCCCCGCATGCTGCAGCTTCTGCCGGTGGATGCGGACTGGCTCAAACAGATCGCCAGGAAAAAATGGGAATCCAAGTCGCTGCCGATCTTCCGGATGGACGGCGACCGGATCTTTTCGTCGCTGATCCGCGAGTATCTGTTCGTGTCGCTGTACCGGGCCTTCGCCGAGTCGCTGGCCAGCGAGAACGCCAGCCGCCTGGCTTCCATGCAGAACGCCGAGAAAAATATTGAAGAGCAGTTGCTGGATCTGCACGTGCAGTTCCACCGCACCCGCCAGATGACGATTACCGAGGAGCTTCTTGATATTGTTGCCGGGTTTGAGGCGCTGCAGGAAGAGGCATCATAACATCAAACGAGAAAGGGGGAATGGCGCATGTCAACAGGATCGGACAAAAGAATTTGCGTGATCTGCGCGTGGCGTGAAAACTGCACCAAGCGGTATCGGGTGAAAACGAATGCCCTGTTCGATGTCAATTGCCCCGATTATACCCGGGATATCAAATTGCGGGATAAGGACGTCGACAAGCTGGTGGAAGATCAGGTCATGCGCTGGCAGAGGGACAAAAAGGAAAAGCCGGGGCATGTGATCACGCTGTCCAGTGAAACGGGAGCGGGCGGGGGATTCATTTCCCGGATTCTGGCCACGGAACTGAAAATGAACATTGTGGGAAGCGAATTGATCCATAAAGTCGCCGAAAGCGCGCATATGAGCGAAAAGGTGATCAAATCCCTGGATGAAAAAAGCATATCGTTTTTCGACAGCCTGATCAGTTCCTTCTTTGAATCGCGGCATATCTGGCCCAATGAATACCTTCGGCATTTGTCGATGGTGATGCACACGAACGCGGAACACGGCAATATCATTATCATCGGCCGCGGCGGAAGCTTCATTTTGAAGGACAAGGCTTTTCGTGTGCGGATTATCGCGCCGGAAGAAGCGCGTGTGGAAAAAGTGATGCGGGATCGCCATATGTCCAAAGCGGAAGCGCTGGAATATGTGCGCAAATATGATGAATATCAGGTGGGCTTCATCAAAAATTACTTCAAGGAAGACATCAACGATCCGAAGCATTATGACATGATGGTCAATACGGATAAGGTCAGCATTGAAAGCGCGGCGGAGTCCATTAAGAAGGCGTTTCTGCTTCGGAAGTCCATGCAGCAGGAATAGGAGGGTAACCGGTTCATGACCAGATCTGAGCGCGCTCTGCTGTTTTGCCTGGCGGAGGAAATCATTTTGCATCTGCGCAACCGGCTTGCCGAGATTGAAAATCTTCATCCCCGGGAGTCGGCGCTGGGCATTGCCACGTTTCAGGAGCGGCTGCGCAACATTGAGGAGCTGCTCGACGGCGCCAAGAAGGAACACGAGCGGACCGCTTAGCTGACTTTGCTTTTGGGAGCACCATTGGGCCTGGCGGCCAGATAAATGAAAAACGTTGTGCCGGCGCCGACCGTCGATTCCATGCTGATCAGCCCGTTGTGGTACTTGATGATGGAATCGCAAATGGCCAGCCCCAGGCCGATGCCGCCCCGCTCCTTCTTTTCTTTGGTCGTAAAATACGGATCGAAAATTTTGGAGAGGTTCTCCCGGGGGATGCCGACGCCCTTGTCACGAATGACAATCCGGACATAGTTGCCCTCGCCGAGCGTCCGGATATTGGTGCCGGTCGTGGTGTTTTCCGCGATCACTTCCATGGGGCCGCCTTCGGGCATGGCCTCCTTCGCGTTGGTGACCATATTCTCTATCACCTGTTTGATTTGCAGGGCGTCCACTTCCACGGGCCAGAGGTCGGCGGCGATCACCGGCGCACAGGTCACCTTGGACCCGGCCAGGGTTTTCTGGACGGTCTCACGGATCAAATCGCCGATCCTTTCAATTTTCTTGACCGGGTAGCCGCCCTGGGCGAAGGTGATGAGCCGGTGGGCCAGCTCCTTGGCCTGCAGACCCGCGCGCTCCGCGACGGCCAGGCCGTTTTCCAGAATTTTGTCCTCTTCACTCGCGGAAATCTTCGCCAGAAAAACATTGCGCAGAATGGCGGTCAGCAGGCTGTCAAAGTCCTTGGCGACGCCGTCCGCGAAGGTTCCCAGGGATTCAAGCTTGGTCCTTTTGAGCAGTTCTTCCTCCGCCGTCTTCTGGTCGGTGATGTCTTCCAGCGTTTCCATGGCGCCGAACGTTTTGCCGCTGGAATCGCGGATGCTCGTCGCGGTGATCCGGAACCATTTCCCCTTTTCCCCGAGATCCGGAAAAAACTCCGTCACTTCATAGGCGTACTTCAGGATTTTGGACTTGGCGACTTTTCCGGCGTAAAGCGAGTAGGAATGATCGATTTTCTTGCTGATGATCAGGTCCGCCATGCAGGACCGGGGTGAAGAATAAAACGCGCGCCATTGCTGGTCGGTGCCCAGGACTTCCTCCGCCCGGATGCCGGAGAGCCCCTCCAGCGCCCGGTTCCAGTAGAGGATTTTACGGTCGGTGGAGATGACAAAGGTGGGAATCGGCGAGCTTTGCAGAATGCTGCGGAGGATCTGCTGGTCATTGCGGCCCCGCCAGATCGCGTAGGCGAAACTGATAATGGCTGTCGCCGCCAGCAGCAAAACAAAAAGAAGAAAGTGAATCTCCATTCCAAGCTCCCGTATTTCCTGTCTTTCCGCTAAGGACGATCCGGCCGGCAGCCCGCCAATCCGGTAAAAAAGTCACGGCAACCCGTCAGAATTTTGCTGGAACTGAATAGCAAGGTTGCATTGAAATTGCAAGAATGGAAAAGCCCCTCATGAAAAAAAGTTGCAAAGCGAAGAAATATCATGGAAAGGATAAAGTCACTTTTTGAAGGTACGGTATGCAAAGCGTTCTGAGAAAGAAAAAAGTAATGGTAGCCATGAGCGGCGGGGTGGATTCGTCCGTCGCGGCACTGTTGCTTCGGGAGGCGGGTTATGAGATTGCCGGGGCGACGATGCTGCTGGGTGTTCACCGGTCGGGGGATCAGGCCGGGCGTTTTACGGATGAATCCGTCGCCGACGCGCAAAGAGTGTGCGGTCAGCTCGGGATTTCCCACCGGATTTTTGATTTTGCCGGTCTGATGGAACACAGAGTGATCGGCAAATTCATCCATGAATATCAAAGCGGACGAACTCCGAATCCCTGTGTGGATTGCAACCGTCATTTGAAATTCGGCGCGCTGCTTGCAAAAGCCCGCGGCCTGGGTTTTGATTACCTGGCGACCGGCCATTACGCGAAGATCGAAAAGCAAGAAGAGCGCTGGGCGTTGTTCAAACCAAAGGATGAGGCCAAGGATCAGACCTACTTTTTGTATTCGATCCCGGCCGGGGATTTGCCGTCGATTCTTTTTCCCCTGGGAGGCATGACCAAAACGGAGGTGCGGAAAAAAGCAAAACAGGCCGCTCTGCAGACGGCCCACAGGGGGGACAGCCAGGATATCTGTTTTGTGGCAACGGGCAATTACCGGAAATGGTTTGAAGACAGACGCCTGCCGGTGGTCCCGGGTGATATTGTCAATGAAGCAGGCCAGGTTCTGGGAGCTCACCCAGGGATAGCTTTCTATACCATCGGCCAGAGAAGCGGCCTGGGGATCAGCGCAAAGACGCCGCTGTACGTCCTGAGATTTGACCCGGCGAAAAATCAGGTCATTGTCGGCCACAGGCAGGAACTTCTGTCGCCGGGCCTGCTGGCCGGCCGGCTGAATTGGTTTTGCGACCGGTTCCCCGAAGAGATGGAAGCGAAAATCCGCTATCGGAAAAAGCCGGCGCGCTGCCGCGTCACCCGTGAAGGCGGCAGGGTGAAGGTGGTTTTTGAACAGTCCCAGGAAGCGATTACACCGGGGCAGTCCGTCGTTTTTTACGCGGCGGATGAAGTATTGGGCGGCGGCATTATCGAAGAGGTTGTCCGCGCCCGATAAAGCATCATTTTAACGTTTATTTTTTGCCGAAAATATACTAAATGTTGCATCAATTTGAAAATGGAGCAAAAAAATGATGACAAAATGCCGGGGCTTGCGGATGTTTGCGTTGGCCGTCTTTCTGCTGTTTCTCCCCTCTGCGGCATCCGCGCAGGCGTTGACTCTGGAGGAGAGCATTGCGATTGCGCTGAAGAACAGCTATGTGCTGGACATCGCCAAAGAGGGGGTCAAGGGAGCGCAGGCGCAGAAGAAGGAGGCCCTGACCGGTTTTTTGCCGAAGTTCAGTACTACCTACAGTTACACGCGCCTCAATGAAGAACCCAACTTTTACTTTCCCGGATTCCCGCTGGCCGGCATCCCCGCAGGTCGTATGGTGACCGGGACCATTGACAACTACAACTGGGGCATCGAGGCCCGCCAGCCGCTTTTTGCGGGCGGAGGAATTCTGGCCAACTATCAGGCCTTCAAAATTGCGGAGGATACGGCGCTGGTGGAGCAGACGGCCAAGTCCCTGGATGTCGTCCAGGATGTCAAGATCGCCTATTTTAATATTTTGCGCACGCAAAGGCTGACGCAAACGGCCAGGCAGCAGGTGGAAATGCTGGCCGCACACTGCGATGTGGCCGAAAATTTCTACCGGGTCGGCCTGATTCCCAAAAACGACATGCTGCACGCGGAAGTGGAGCTGGCCAACGGAAGGCAGACGCTGGTCAAGGCGAAAAACGGCGTCGAATCGACCAAGGCGCGGCTGAACACGATCCTGAAGAGAGACGTCCTGACTCCGGTTGAGGTGGTCGATATTCTCGATTATCAGCCCCTGCGGCAATCGTTTGAAGAATGCCTGGCGAT
>CAZVGQ010000027.1:0-13183 GCA_964626775.1 uncultured Smithella sp.
AAAGATCAAATTGACGGGCGGCGGCAGGCCCAACAGGGCAAAAACTCTTGACTTGACCGGGCCGTCTTTCTATACTCCGCGCAGCAAGTCAAGGAGCGTCAACTCATGCAGACACAATATCTGATGGCCATCGATGTGGGGGGAGGCTCCGGCCGCTGCCTCCTGCTGGACCCGGAAACGGGCAAAACCGTATCGGCAAAGCGAAGCTGGACGCATCCGACCGCGCCCGGCACGAGCGGGCTGGGCAACAGGATCGACACAGACGGCATGCTCGCAAAGCTTGCCGAAGCCTCCCGCGAAGTGCTTTCCAAGGCCGGAGTGACGCCGAACCGCATCGCGGGCATCGCCGTCGGCGGCATGCGCAACACCATCGTTGCACTGGATAAGCAAAACAACGTTCTTCTGGCGACACCCAACCGGGACGCACGGGCTTTGGGCGAAGGCATGATGCTGGGAGCCGAACGGGGAAGCGAAGTCCACGCCGTCTCCGGGCACTGGCCCACGCCTCTGTTTCTCGGCACGCGCCTCCTTTGGATGAAAAACAATGCGCCCGACCTCTTTCGAAAAACCGCAGCGGCCCTGTCCGTCACGGACTGGCTGGCCTTCATCCTGTCGGGAAAAATCGTCGCCGAACGGTCCCAGGCGGGGGAAACGCTTCTTTTTGATTTACAAAAACGTCACTGGGCTTTTGATCTCATCGATTCGCTGGGATTTGACCGGTCGCTCTTTCCGGAGCCCGTGGATGCCGGAGCGCCCATCGGCAGCCTGACTCCGCAGGCGGCCGATCTTCTGGGGCTTGTGCCCGGCATCCCCGTTGCGGCGGGCGGGGCCGACACCCAGTGCGGCCTTCTGGGCGCGGGCGCGGTGAAAGACGGAGACCTGGCCGTCATCGCCGGGACCACCATGCCCCTGCAACTGGTGACGGGTGAGCTGATTCTGGACAAAACCGGTCGTCTCTGGAGCGGTCTGCATGTCGTGCCGGGTCGGTATATTCTGGAAAGCAACGGCCTGGTCACGGGCGACGTCATCGACTGGTTTGCCGATCTTCTCTATCCGGATTCTCCCGACGCTGCGCTCAGCCTCTTTGCGGAGGCGGAAAAATCCGTTGCGGGCGCCATGAATATTTATTCCACGTTCGGAACCGCGCTGTTTGACGGAAGGGTCGTAGGCTTCCCCGTGGGCAACCTCACTTTTTCCCACATGATCACGGGCGACGCTTCCCAAAGCCGCAGACACATCGCCCGCGCCCTCGTAGAAGGGGTCGCCTTTTCCGTTCGCGCCAACCTCGAACAACTCGCCTCCGTCTCGGGAAAAGAAATTCGCAATTTGCGGGTCGCCGGAGGAATGTCCCAAAGCCCGCTGTTTTCGCAAATTGTTTCCAACGTGACGAATTCTCCCGTCCTCGTCCCGCCCACCGCGGAAGTGACGTCCGTTGGAGCGGCCGTTCTGGCGGGTGTCGGCGCGGGCATCTTTGCCGATCCGGCGGCCGGAGCCGAAAAAGTGGCCTCCGCCCTGACGCGGTATCAGACGGACGCGGCGGGGGAAAAATACCGGAACTTCCACGCGGGCTGGCGGCAGGCTTTCGATCTCCGCGCCGAAACCGACGCCCACGTCGGGAACCTGCTGATCAACGCCATGTTCGAGCCGTCGCCCGCCGCGGGCAAAGCAGCCGATCCGTCTTTTGCGCCGAACATTTTTGTCACCGCCTCGATGGATGAAACCGCGATTCGTGAGCTCACGGAAATCGGCCCGGTGACTTACGCGGAGTGGCGCGAAAAACAGAAACTCTATGACGGAGGCCCCGAACTGGCCGCGGCGCTCGCCGGCGCGCGAATCTTCGTCACTGAAATGGACGTGGTGGATTTTCCGGCCATTCGGGATGCGCGGGATCTGAAGGCCATCGTCACCTGCCGCGGAAACGCCGTCAACGTCGATCTTGCGGCGGCGACCGCGTACGGCATTCCCGTCATCAACACTCCGGGCAGAAACGCCGATGCCGTCGCGGATTTGACCGTCGCCCTGATGGTGATGCTGTCGCGCAAAATGCCCGGGTCACTCGATTTTCTGAAGCGCGGACAGATCCAGTCGGGGGACATGGCGAAAATGGGAGAAGCCTATCTGAAATACCAGGGAAAGGAACTCTGGAGAAAAACCGTCGGACTAATCGGGCTGGGCAGTGTCGGGGCCTGCGTCGCGGCAAGACTTTCGCGCTTCGGGGCAAATGTGATTTTTGCCGACCCGACGGTCGCCGCCGGGGAAGGCTCTCTGCTGGGCGCGAAAAAAGTATCCCTCGATGAACTGCTGGCCGCAAGCGACGTCGTCAGTCTTCACGCTCCGGCCATCGAGGCAACGAAGGGAATGATGAATCGGAAAGCCTTTGAGCAAATGAAGCCCGGGGCTTTCTTTGTCAACACCGCCCGCGCGTCCCTTGTGGACGAGGCAGCCCTACTGGAGGCGCTGACATCGGGCAGAATCGCCGGAGCCGCGCTGGATGTTTTCCCAAGCGAGCCTCCGGCGTCGGACGATCCGATCGTCTCCCACCCCAACGTGATCGCCACGCCGCATCTGGGAGGCAACACAGCCGAAACCGCGGCGCACCAGGGCGCCATTGCCGTGGACCAGATTCGAAAGCTTCTAGCGGGGGAAAAGCCGGAGTATCTGCTCAATCCGGCCGTACTGGATATTTTTTCCTGGACGGCGCCGCGCCCCGAACCGGACGCAAAGACGCTGGAGGCGCTGGCCAAAAACAAACGTCCTTCCATGACGTCGTAGAAACCGAAAAGGAGTTCAACCATGGATCTCTATGATTCTTATCAAAAGGAAGTGCTGGAGGCGAGCCTCTGGCTGTCGGAGCAAGGCTACTTCGGCTCTCTCAGGGGCACCGGCGGCAACGTGTCGGCAAGAATCGCCGGCCGCGACTGCATGGCCATCACGCCGTCCTCCGTAAAATATTCGGACCTTACACCGACCGACGTCTGCGTCGTCGATTTCACGGGCGCCGTCGTCGAAGGAAAATACGCCCCTTCGATCGAAGCCGGAATGCACGCGGCCGTTTATCGCGAACGGCCGGACGTGAACGCCGTGGTTCACACGCACCAGCTCTACGGCAGCATCTTTGCCGTGCTGGGCGAGCCCATTCCCGTCCTCTTTGACGAGGTCTCCTTCGCGCTCGGCGAGTCGGTGGAGGTGGCCCCTTACGCTCTTTCCGGAAGCCCGGAGTTGGCGGCGAATGTGGCGGCGCTGCTCGCAAACCACGCCAACGCCTATATCATCCAGAATCACGGAGTCCTTGCGCTGGGAAAAAATATGGACAAGGCGCTCCTGGCCGCGGAGCTTTTGGAAAAGATCGCTCACATTTACTGCCTGGCTCTGTCCACCGGGAAACCGGTCACGCTCCTTCCCGACGCCACGCGGGAAATGGCGCGGGGCCTGAGGGACTATGAGGTGGAGAAGGCCCGGAAAAAAGCGTAATCTTTTCCGGGCCCGTTAGAAAGACTTCAAAAAGCTTGTTCATCCCTATTTTTTCTCTTCCGCGAGAAAATCCGGACGGGCGTAGGCGGGATTCGGATAGGCATAAAAACCCTTTTTCGTCACGGCACCGAGTTCGCCCCTGTCCACGTACGCTTTCAAAAAGTCCGCGTTCACTTGAATCTGGTTGGCCGGAATCTCCTGAGGATTGCGCGCCCAGTAGTCATTGACGTGCCAGACGGTTTTCAGGCCCATCTGGTCCATCATGCCGAAGGGGCCGATCGGCATGCGCATCACTCCCATCCAGGCCCGGTCAACATCCTCGATGCTGGCCACGCCGGACGTCACGAGCGTCATGGCGGCCGTGCAGATGCTGGAGAGGATGGCGTTGAACACGTAGCCGTTGCTCTCCCGGCGAAGCATGATGGCGATCTGGCCGATGCTCACGGCAAACCGGCGCACAAGCTCGGTCACCGCCGGGTCCGTCCCCGGATGCGGCATGACATCCACCACGTTGTTGGATCTGAGATCGTGAAAATGGAGAGCCAGAAATTTTTCGGGCCGGCCGGTTTCCGCGGCGAATTTTGAGGGCATGAGGAGCGATGTGTTGGTGGTAAAGATCGTCCGCTCCGGGCACAGCTTGTTGAACTGGGCAAAGACCGACGCCTTGATCCGCGGGTCCTCGATCACGGATTCGCTGACGATGTCCGCGTCCCGGGCCGCTTCGGCCGGGTCGGAGGTCGCCGATATGCGACCCATGATCTCCTTGAGCTGCTCCACCGTGATTCTGCCCATGGGAACAAAATAGGCGGAGCCGAGTTTTTCCACGCGCTTCATGGACACCTTCAAAATCTCGTCCGAGATGTCATAGTAGGTCACGCGGTAGCCGTGCATGGCGCATACGAAGCCGATCTGCTGGCCCATGGCGCCCGCGCCCAGAATCAGCACTTTTTTAATGTCTTTCAGTTCCATAGAATTTTCCTTTCCTTGAGACAAGCGTCAAAAAATCTTTCTGCGCCGGGTTCCTATAGCACAGGTTCAGCCGGAGTTCAGCTCTTTTCATGATCGTTTTTCGCCCGGGATTTCCTCTTTAAGGATTTTCTTGACATCATGAAGCGCGTTCACTATGATCCGCACACAAAAAGCTCAGCAATCAACCAAAATCGGCGGCCGCATACCCGACTCATCGTGAGGATTAACTGGATGGGCTCTCTTTTTAACATGATCCGTGTTTTGTGGGTTTTCCTGTGGGCGGGCATCGCCACCATCGTCCTCGCGGTTCCCATCATCTCAGCGGGGCTTTTGAGCCGCACCGGGAATCTTGCGTTTTCCCTTTCGAAGATCTGGGCCTGGACCATGCTGGCCGTGTCTTTTGTCCGCACGGAAATAAAAAACAAAGAAAGAATCCGCCCGAACACTTCCTACATCATCATTGCCAACCACCAATCGCTCTATGACATCCTCGCGCTGGTCACCACGCTGGGCATTCAGTACCGCTGGTTCATCAAAAAAGAAATTCTCAAGGTGCCGCTTTTCGGATACGGCCTGTACGCTTCGCGCAACATCTTCATCGACCGCTCCAACACCGCCCGCGCGATCGAAAGCATCAACCGGGGCATCGACCGCCTGCCCGGAGGCGTCAGCATTATGGTGTTTGCCGAGGGAACGCGCTCGCCCGACGGACGGATTAACGAATTCAAAAAAGGCGGCTTCGTCACCGCCGTCCGGCGAAAGATTCCCATCCTGCCGGTGACCGTCAACGGCAGCCGGCGCATCCTACCGAAGGGCAGCCTGGTCGTCCGGCCCGGAAAGATTCAGGTGGTCGTGGGCGAACCCATCGATGCCGGAAACGATACCCCTGAGAGCGTGGACGCGCTGATCGACAAAACGCGCCGGACCATCATCGCGAATTTCGATCCCGGCTATGCCGGGCGATTCTTCGCCTAGCGGGCAATTCCGCCCGCCATTTCGCGCCGGCATCGCCGGCGAAGGACAGAGACCCTGATCATGCCGAATGTCTTTTTTGAAGCCGCGGCCGACAAAAGAAAACCTTATGTCGATTCACTGCGGAAGCTGCTGGAGAGGTTCCGGCCGCCGTTTGATTCAGGCGATTCCGTCGGCATCAAGCTCCACTGGGGCGAACGGGGCAACAAAGGCTACCTGCCTCCCGACTACGCAAGGGAAATCGTTGCCTGGCTTCGCGCGGGAAAAGTGGAGCCGTTTATTTTCGACACTACCGTCCTGTACTCCGGCGGGCGCCGCACCGCCGCGGATTCGCTGAAAACCGCCGCCGATCACGGCTACACATCGGACTTTCTCCAATGCCCGGTCATCATTGCCGACGGCGCGGACGGAAGAAACGTCGTTTCTCTTCCCGCGGGCTACCGCCACTTTAAAACCGTTCAGGTCGCATCCGTTTTTGAACAGGCAAAAGGCTTTGTGATTTTTTCCCACTTCAAGGGACATATGGTCTCTTTGTTTGGCGGCGCCATCAAGAACATCTCCATGGGATTTGCCTCCCGCGCCCAGAAACAGCGGATGCATGCCGACTACCATCCCGTTCTTCACCGGGAAAAATGCAGCCGCTGCGGCCTCTGCGCCGCGGTTTGCCCTACCGGGGCGGCCTGCATCTCGAAACCCGATTATCCCGTCTATGACCTCGCCTTGTGCATCGGGTGCGCCCAGTGCATCGCTCTTTGTCCGGAGCTGGCGCTGGAAATTTTCTGGAATTCGGACATGACGGATTTTCAGGAAAAGCTCGTGGAGACGGCGGCGGCCGTCTGGAGAAAGATTCATGGCCGGACGATCGTCATCAACGCCCTCCTGAACATTGTCGCGGAATGCGATTGCCTGCCGGGCGCCAATCCCCGGCTTCACCCGGATCTCGGCTTCATCGGCGGCTATCATCCCGTGGAGGCGGACGAAGCCTCCCTGAAGATGACGGGACCGGCTCTTTTTGAGAACGTCCATCCCGGCATACCCTGGCGGCGTCAGTTTTCCTACGCCCGCGAAATCGGCTTTCTCGGGTCCCCGAAGTCTCGGCTCCCAAAAAAACAACATCCATAGCTTTTCAAGACGATCCTCGCCGGAGGTCCGGCCGGCGTTCTGTTCCACGTCTGCATTGGCACCGGCAGGCATTTCCTCAACTCTCTTTCTCCTGGATTCCGTGGAGCTTGCTGTAGCGCTCGACGGCCTGCTCGATGGTGGGAAAGAAATTTTCGACGCCCAGCCGGTTGAACAGGCCGTAGCGCTTCAGCCGGTCTTTCACCGGCCCCTTCATCTCCGCGAAGCATAATTCCAATCCCGCATCGTGCAGCTCGTCATCCAGCTCGGCCAGCATGCCGGCCGCCGTGATGTCCACGTCCGTGATCGGTTCGGCCGCCACCACAACCCAGCGGGTCGGCGTCGGCGCGTTTGCCACCGCGCGAAGGACATGCCTGCGGAAAATTTCCGCGTTGGCGAAAAACAGCGGGGCATCCCAGCGGAAAAGCACCAGGCCGTCCATGCATTTGGCTTCCGGGTGACGGGAAATGTCGTGGTAGCTGCCGAGCGCCTCCACATAACCCATCACGGCGGTATGGGGCTGCCATGCGCGCCAGATAAACGACAGCAGCGCGAGGCTGACGGCCATGAAAATGCCCGGAATGACGCCCAGCAGGACCACGCCGAGAAAGCATACCAACGACAAAACAAATTCGTCCGGCCGCAGCCGGTAAAGCTGCGCCACGCCCCGAATCTCCACCAGGATGACGCAGGCGGCCACCACGACGGCGCCCAGCGCCGCGTGAGGCAAATTGGTCAGCAGTCCCGGGGCGACAATCAGCAGGAGAGCAACGCACACCGCTCCGGCGAGTCCCGTGATCTGCGTCTTGGCGCCCGCGGCCTCGGCCACCGGCGTGCGCGACATGCTGCTGCTGACGGGAAAGCCCGAAAACAGGCCGGCCGCCACATTGGCCGCGCCCAGCGCAAGAATTTCCTGATTGCTGTCCACTTCCGCGCCGGTTCGGTGCGCAAACGCGCGCGAAACCGCGCTCATATCGGTAAAGGACACCAGGGCAATCGCAACGGCGGCGGCAAAGAGTTCGCCGATTTCGGCCGGCGACACCGAGGGAATCCGGAATTGCGGCAATCCCTGCGGCAGCGGACCGATAACGGTGATTCCCTCCCGAATGGGCCCGGGAAGCCAGGACACGAGGATCGTCGCTCCCGCCACGGCGATCAATACGCCGGGAATGGCCGGCGCTAAGCGGCGGAGTCCGAGAATCACCGCCAGGCAGGAAAGACCGATGACGCAGGCAATCGGGTGAGTCTGTCCGCTTCCGATGCCCTGCAGCAGGTCTCCGATTTCCGCAAGGAAGCTGCCCGGGCTGCCGGAAAAGCCGAGCACTTTGGGCAACTGGCCGACCAGCACGGTCAGCGCAATGCCGTTGATGTAGCCGTCCCGGACGGGCTTGGAGAGAAGATCCGTAATGAAGCCGAATTTGGCCAGGCCCGCCAGAATGCACAGCAGGCCCGACAAAACCGCCAGCATGGAAGCCAGCGCCACCGCCTTTTCCGGACTGCCGCCCGACAGCGGCAGAATCGTCGCGGCGATGAGGCCGACCAGCGCGGAGTCCGGACCCAGAACCATAATGCGGCTGGGGCCGAAAACGGCATAGGCCGCAAGCGGAACAATGGTGGCGTACAGACCGTAAATGGCGGGCAGACCCGATGCCGCGGCATAGCTCATTCCCACCGGAACCAGAAGGGCCGTCAGGGCCAGCCCGGCGGCAATGTCGCGCCACAACCAGCCACGCTGATAATGGCGCAGGGTCGCGATCAGGGGAATCCACCGGGACAGGCCGACCCGGCGGTTTTGACGCGAAAAGGGATTGGTTTTCGGAATTTGCATAGCCGCCACGGCGCACCTCATGGAAATGATGAAGAACTTATAAATTTTTGACTTTTTTTACAACACGAAATCCCCTTCCCAATCTACCCGAACATTTGTCATTTTTAAAAAATCAGTGTATAGATTCACTGCATTTTCCGGAGGTCCATCATGATCAGATTCCATGTCGTCGCCTTCCATGCCGGATCAAAAAGAAAGAGAGGTTGTTTCAAGATGAAAAAATGCCTTGTCCTATCGATGATCCTGTTGCTCGCCGGCTGCACGGTGAACCCCGTGCTTTACCCCAACGCCCACTTAAGCAATGTCGGAAATGATCAGGCCCAGCGGGACATTGCCCTGTGCCGGGAGCAGGCCGACCTGTACGTTAAGTCCGACGCGGCCAAAGAAGCCGTCAAGGAAACGGCTATCGGCGGCATCGGCGGCGCCGTGATCGGCGGCGCGATGGGCGCGGTGGACGGAAACTTCGGCAGGGGCGTGGGCATCGGCGCGGCCGGCGGAGCGGCGGCGGGGCTGGTGAGCGGTATCATCCAAGCCTCCCAGCCAGACCCGCTCTACATCAATTTCGTCAATCGCTGCCTCAACGAAAAGGGCTATGAAATCATTGGATGGCAGTGACGGCCAAAGGAAGGCGCCCCATGAAAATTTCCATCCCGGACCGGAGTCTTTACTATAAAGGATTGATGATTCTGGTCCGCCAGGACCACGAGATTCATGAAAAGGAAAAGAAGCTCATGATGAGCATCGGGAAAAATCTGGGGTTTGACCGGAAATTCTGCGCCAAAACCATAGAGGACATTCTGGTGAATCACTACATCACCGACGTCCCGCCCCGCTTCTCGAAAGCCTCCGTCGCCCGCGCTTTTCTCCTGGACGGCCTGAAGCTCTCCGCGGCCGACGGCCGGATTCACGAAGCGGAAATCTCCTGGCTTGCGTCCGTGGCCAAACAAAACGGTCTTGCCGACTTCTGGGCTGAAGAGCTCACAAAATTCCGTTCCGCGCCCCGCGCCGGAATTTCCGGCGATCACTTCGAAGTGACAAAATTTCAATGGTGACGCTTCGCGCGCAGGCAACAACGCCTACAGGAAAATTTTGACCAGCTCCGCCGCCGACACCTGATTTTTGTTTTTGATCGTCCGCTTGCCGTCCGATTCCCCCGTGACGGTGCAGGCCTTGATCCTCGTGCAGTCCCCGTCCCCGTCCGGCCTGAATCCACGGCACACCCGCAGGACGTCCGGCGATATTTCATCGATCAGCACGATTTTGCCGTCACCGTATTTCAGCCGTCCCAGCTCGAACTTTCCGTCGATGACGTGCAGCTTTCGGGACGCAAACTCCTTCGAAACGATGTCGGCGATTTTTTGAACCAGCTTCACGCTTTGGGCGATTTCCTTCTGGTTCAGCGCGCCCGTTTCGGCCAGCGCCTCCATCGTGATCAGAACGTCGCTGTCCCCTTTCGTCCACGCTTCGACCACCCGGTGGACATTTTTACAGGGTTTAACGAAGGGATACCGCCTCCAGAAGCTTCCGGTCGCGTTGTTTCTCCAGGTGAATTCCAGGTTGGAAAGAGGGGCTGAACCGGGGAACGCCGGTCCCTGCGCCTTCATGCTCAGCGGAATGGCCGGCTCCACGATCATCTCGTTGTCGCTTATCGTGTCAATGTAATGCGTGGCAACGCCTTTTGATTTCAGAAGCCGGAAAAAATACGTGGCAAAACGGCACGCGATGGCGCCTTTTCCCGGAATTTCGCCGACGACAACGTCGTATCCCGGGTCAAAAACCGGTTTGCCGTTTTCGAAATAGCCGGTACCCCGGTCGGTAAAAACAAACCGGTACTTTCCTTTGTACGCCCCGCTCGTGATTCGGAATACATCTTTCGACTTGCCTCGGTAAACCAGGTTTTTCTCCGCCATATGCGCCCCCTGTCAGGAATGAATTTTCAAAATGACAGCCGTTGCGTGCCACGCCGCCCGTGGAAAAAAAATCAGGATGCTGCATATAAAGAAAGTCCGGACGTGTCAAACGAAAACTGGTTCAAGGGGATTCCTTGAGGATAACATTCGACCTGCCGGATATCGGAAACGGATGAAAACAACATGCTTTAAATTCCCTTGTCATTTGAAACGCCCCTGGGTGCGCTATTGCCAACGGTCAGGGTTTGCTGTATAGGGTCAACCGGAAGCGGCCTCGCCGTCTATTGGTTGATCTGTTCATGATCACCGGCTGCGGAAATATCGTCATCACGAAAGGGCCGGCCATGAGCAAAAAGGAAGAAAGCAAAACATTTATCCACAATTGGCTGCCGGGCCGCAGCGCGGAAAACTATATTGTTTCCGCCAACACATTCAAGCCGTAAAACCTTAATTTGGAGCTCACCCCAACACTTTTACCTTCCGGGAGGTTAAAAATCGAAATGAACCGGCGCTTTTTCATCACCAGGACCCTGCTTTTTCCTATCACGGGAATTGTTTTTTGTGCCGCGATTCTTCTTTACGCTCCCTGTCTTTACGCCCAGGGGGCGGCCTACATCCCAACGCAGGCAAAAGATCCCTATTTTTTCCCCCTGACCAGCGGAGGAAAAACTTATCCGGGACAATGGCACCTCTGGAATCAAATGCCGACCGGTGAAGTGAATGCCGGCCTGGACGCGGGGCTGAAAAACGCCTGGGATGTCGGAAGCGGCCTGGGCTACACGGGGCGCGGCGTGGTCATCGGCATCGTTGACGACGGCGTGGAGGGAACCCACAAGGACCTGAAAGACAATTATCTCCCCGCGTTGAGCAAGATCTTTTCCCAGGACGCCGCCCTTGCCGCGCAGGAACAGGGGCCGGTCCAACCGAGCGACAACCACGGCACAGCCGTGGCGGGCGTGGCCGCCGCCCGGGGAGCAAACAACGGGGGAACGGGCGCCGCCCCCTATGCAGGCATCGCCGGGCTGCGCATCCGGCTCGGTTCATCCCTTACGGGCGACCCCGCCGTAGAGGAGCAGGACTATTTCAACGCCTACCTTTGGAAGTCCGGACTCAACAGCACCACCCTGGCCATCGAAGCCAAGCCGGAGATCCACGTCAAAAACCACAGCTACGGCCCCAGCGAACCGTTCGAGGAAGGCGCTGAACGCCGCAAGGATATTCTGAAAGCGACGGCGGAAAACGGGGTCATCCATGTCTTTGCCGCGGGCAACGCCCGCAACAAGGCTGAGCAAAAGAAGGAGGCAAGCTGCGAGGATGCCAACAAGGATTTTGCGCTGACCTCGCCTTACATCCTGACGGTGGCCGCCCTGGGAAGCGACGGAACCTATGCCTCCTACAGCAGCTATGGGGCCAACGTCTTCGTCACCGCTCCGTCGAGCTCCTGGCTGGAGTATTACAGCATCACGACGTCCGACCGGACCGGCGATGATTCCGGCTACAACAAATACGATGCCGTGAAAAATCCCAACGGCGACAACCGGGATGCCTTCCCCAATACGAATTACACCGGCACGTTCGGCGGCACTTCCTCCGCCGCGCCGCTGGTTTCCGGCATCATGGCCCTGGGCAAGGAGGCCAACCCGCTGATGTCCATCCGCATGGCCAAGCATGTCCTCTCCCTGCCCACGGTTACCGACAAGGTCGATGCGACAAACTACGAATGGATCCTGAACAACGGGGTGGACGTCCGGAGGAACTTCAATCCCAACTACGGTTTCGGCCTGATCCAGGCCGATAAATTCGTAAAAAAAATTGAAAACGTGGCTTATGTCACCACGGAAAAGATCCAGGCTATCGACGCCACGAACGTCAACAAGTCCATCCCCGACAATGATCCGGCCGGCCGGTCCGTCACCTTTAGCATCAACCCCGACCTGCCGGTGGAAAGCGTGGAGATCGGGTTGAAATTATCCCATCAGCGCCGGGGTGACCTCCAGGCCTATCTAATCTCCCCCGACGGAACGGAAAGCCGCCTGTTCAACGATACGAGCGTCACCATCAAAAATGTATTATACCAGGACAATGAAGCGGTCACGGATTTCAACTGGACCTTTCTCACCAACGCTTTCTGGGGAGAAAAGAACAATGATCCGACCAAGTTCTGGACCCTGAAGCTGGTGGATGTGGCGGCGGAGAATACCGGCACCTGGCTCCAGTACGGCGTCCGTTTTCATCTGGGAAAGATGGAGCTGCAACAGGATAAACAAATACCCATAAGCGCCAGTACCGACGCGGAATCCCTGACGATGACCCAATACGACAACGCCTCATACAAGATCAACAACGGCGTCATCTTCACCGTCCGCGACGGCCTGACCCTCAAGAAGGGCACGCTGGAGGTCAACGGGATCTTTGATCTTAGGGGTGCTTATGATTCCATCATCGACGGGAAGCTTACCGGGACCGGCGTCTTTTACAAGTCCGGTGTGGGTACCCTGACCGTCAACGGCGACGCCTCCTCCTTCTTCGGTACCGCGGACATCGGCGCCGGCCGCCTCAAGATGGGCGCAGGCGGCGTTCTTGGTGGAAATATGGAGATCCGCGCAGCGGGCGTGCTCAGCGGCACGGGCCGAGTGGGAACGATCTTCGCCAACCGGGGCATGGTGGAGCCCGGCAATTCCATCGGCACACTGACCGTTGCCGGGAACTACACCCAGAGCGCATCCGGCGGACTGACCATCGAAGTGGCCTCGACCACCGTAAGCGACGTTCTCGCCGTCGGCGGCGTGGCGGATCTCGACGGCTTGCTGAAAACCGTCTGGCTGGGAAGCTCCGTGCCCAAGCCCAACACCCGCTTTCCCGGTTTTCTCACCGCCGCCAGCATCATCGGCGGATTTTCCAGCTTGTCCACGTC
>CAZVGQ010000028.1:0-12215 GCA_964626775.1 uncultured Smithella sp.
ATACTGGCGTTTATAAAAAAGGAGAAGCTATGACAAAAGCGTTAATCACCGGCATTACCGGACAGGACGGATCGTATCTGGCCGAATTTCTGTTGAACAAGGGATATGAAGTTCACGGCCTCATCCGCCGCTCCAGCACATTCAACACGGACCGAATCGATCATCTGTACCGGGATTTTCATGACCCGAACGCGAAGCTGTTTTTGCACTTCGGAGACCTCTCCGTTTCCGGACAGATTATGGACCTGCTCGCCTCCATTCAACCGGAGGAAATTTACCACCTGGGCGCGCAGAGCCACGTTCGCGTGAGCTTCGACATGCCCGAATATACGGGCGACATCACCGGTCTGGGCACGCTGAGAATTCTGGAATCCATCCGCAAGACCGGCATTAAAACAAAGTTCTACCAGGCGTCGTCGAGTGAAATGTTCGGCGCCGCGCCTCCGCCGCAGAGCGAAAAAACCCTGTTTCAACCCCGAAGCCCCTACGCGGCCGCAAAGGTTTACGCGTATCACATCGTGCAGAACTACCGCGACGCCTACGGAATTTTCGCGACCAACGGCATTCTCTTCAACCATGAATCGCCCCGCCGCGGGGAAACGTTCGTAACTAGAAAAATCACCCGCGCGGCGACGCAAATCAAGCTGGGCCTCAAGGACAAACTGTATCTGGGCAATCTGGAAGCCAAGCGCGACTGGGGGTTTGCCGGCGATTTCGTGGAGGCCATGTGGCTCATGCTTCAGCAGGACAAGCCGGACGACTACGTGATCGCCACCGGGGAAACGCACTCGGTCCGCGAATTCGCGGAAAAGGTATTCAGCAAACTGGGGCTGGACTACGCCAAATATGTGGCGGTGGACGCCCGTTATTTCCGCCCGACGGAGGTGGACGTTCTGCTGGGTGATGCGTCCAAGGCCCGCAAGGCGCTGGGCTGGCAGCCGCGGGTTTCCTTTGACGAACTCATCGACATGATGATCGCCTCCGATCTGGAGTCGGCCAAAAAGGAAAAAACTCTGGTGGACGCGGGGTTTTCCTGCGCCAACACCGAACGAATCAGTTGATTTTCGGAGACGGCGGCCATGCTGAAAAACAAACGGATTACGGTAACGGGCGGCAAAGGATTTCTGGGTCGGCACCTGATCAACCAACTGTCCGGCTACGGCTGCCAAAGCATCGACATCGCCGACTTGCCGGATTATAATTTAACCCGGCCGGAAGATATCGGCCGCCTTTTTGACGAAACCCGGCCGGATATCGTCATTCACCTGGCGGCCAAAGTGGGCGGCATCGGATTTAACCAGGAAAAGCCCGCCGAACTGTTTTACGACAATCTTTTGATGGGCGCGCAGCTGATGCATGAAGCCTGGGTGCGCAAAATCGAAAAATTTGTCGCACTGGGCACCATCTGCGCCTATCCGAAATTCACGCCGGTCCCTTTTAAAGAAGACGACGTCTGGAACGGCTACCCGGAGGAAACCAACGCCCCCTACGGACTGGCCAAAAAAATGATGCTGGTCCAGTCCCAGGCTTACCGCCAACAATACGGTTTTAATTCCATTTTTCTGCTGCCCGTCAACCTCTACGGCCCCGGCGACAATTTCGACCCCCGGTCCTCCCATGTCATTCCGGCGCTGATCAAAAAATGCTTTGACGCCCTGGATCAGAACTCGGACACTCTGGAGGTCTGGGGAACCGGCTCGGCAACGCGGGAATTCTTTTACGTCGAAGACGCGGCGGAGGCCATTTGCCTGGCTGCCGATTCCTACAATAAAAGCGAACCGGTCAACATCGGAGCGGGCTTTGAAATTTCCATCCGGGAGCTGACGGAACTCATTGCCGGATTGTCCGGGTTCTCCGGGACAATCGTCTGGGATTCCTCCAAGCCGGACGGCCAGCCCCGGCGAATGCTGGATACATCCAAGGCCTTGAAAGAATTCGGATTTAAGGCAAAGACGGACCTCGCCACCGGGCTTAAGAAAACCATCGCCTGGTACAGGGATCATCGCCTTCTTTTAAATAAATGAACGGCGGTCATGTTTTTGATTGACTTTGACTGCCCTGCGTGTTAAGGACCGGTCACCAAATGGATAGCGAGACCAAAAAATTAGGCATCCAGATGGCTTATGCCAGCAGCATCGGCATCGCAATGGTTCTGGCGATTTTTGGCTGCCTCCTTTTAGGAAGCTATCTGGACCGGAAATTTGATTCCGGCCACGCGTTCACCGTCGTTTTCCTGCTCATTGGAATCACGGCCGGGTTTCGCAACATTTATGTTTTGATAAAACGAAATTTCAATGATGAAGAAATCATCATTAAGAGCTTGAAAAGTGAACCTCATCGCCAAAGACCCGCTCCAAAAAAAACTTGAACTGGCCAACTGGGTCATCCTGGCGGTTCTTTTCATTCCTTCCGTCATTTTTACGCCGGCAAAGTTTTATCTGGGCGTCCTGCTCGGCGGCTTCATCAGCATCCTCAACTTTCACGGCATGGCGCTCGGCCTGCAACGATTGTTCAAAAATCTCTCCGGCAACGTCAAGCGCCCGACCATGATTCAATATTTCATTCGCCTCGCCCTCACCGCCGTCGTGCTTTTTTTGCTCATTACCAGCGGCACGGTGGAAGCGGTCGGGCTGGTCATCGGACTTTCCGTGGTCGTGATCAATATGGTTTTTACCGTGATCACCACCCTGGCAAAAAAAAATTTTATTGAGGAGGTTCGTTAACGTATGCACCCTCTACTGTTTCTGGAAAACCATTATGTCCCCGCTCAGGTCACCTATGGATGGTTTGTCGTCGCCCTCCTGACCGTGATTGCCTTTCTGGCCACCCGCAACCTTCAGGTTTATCCGGGCCGGCTGCAAAATGTGATGGAAGTCATCATCGACGGTCTCCACAGCCTGCTGGTGGACACCATGGGAGAACACGGCAAAAAGTTCTTCCCCCTGATCGCCACCCTGGGTCTTTTCATCCTGGTCGGCAACCTGATCGGCATCATTCCGGGATTCGAGTCTCCAACGGCCAACATCAATACGAATGCGGCCATGGCGCTGGTGGTTTTCTTTATGACGCACATCGTCGGCGTGATGACGCACGGCTTCAAGTATCTGAAGCAATTCCTGGGACCGGTCTGGTGGCTGATTCCGCTGATGCTGCCCATTGAAGTCATCAGCCATCTGTCGCGGCCTCTGTCCCTGACGTTCCGGCTCTTCGGCAACATCGCGGGCGAAGACATCGTTCTCTTCGTCGTTCTGCTTTTGGTTCCGCTCCTGGTTCCGCTGCCCATTATGTTCCTGATGATCTTTACATCGGTCGTCCAGACGCTGGTCTTCATGCTCCTGGCCATGATGTACATCAGCGGCGCGATGGAGGAAGGACACTGATCCTGAAACGGGTGGATCATTCACCCGTAAATGAATGTTCCAAAAACAAAAAGCAGCTGACGGCGGACGCGTTCAGCTGCTTTTTTATGCGGAACAAAAAGCCTAATCCCTTAATTTCCGAAGGATTTTTAAAAAACATTGCCCGGGAAGCTTGACGATTTTGCACAATCGTAATATTTGCCTTTTGTAAGGACTTTTTACGGGAGTGATTATGTACAGCCTGGGAATCAATATCGGCTCCTCGAATATCAAAGCCGCTCTGCTGGAAGGCCCTCATGTCCTGTGGAGCGCCGTGGAGCCTCATGAAGGCAACTTTCCCGGCACGCTCACAAAGCTGCTTTCCGGCCGTAATTTGCCTTCCGGCATTCAAACCCTGGCCACCGGCACCGAGGGACGCCATCTTTTAAACCTGCACAGCGTCATCGAACCGCTCTGCATCGAGGCGGCCTTGCAAAACAGCAAAGATTCCATTGACGCGCTCGTCTCTCTGGGCGGCGAAGATCTGGTAGTTTATACGATCGATTCGAACAACAAAAT
The DNA here is from genome assembly GCA_964626775.1 of uncultured Smithella sp. Lineage (GTDB taxonomy): Bacteria > Desulfobacterota > Syntrophia > Syntrophales > Smithellaceae > UBA8904. Next base: position 3,918 of record CAZVGQ010000028.1, read on the forward strand.
CATCACCAGTTTTTCCGGCAACAAGTGCGCGTCGGGCACCGGCGAATTCTTCAAGCAGCAGCTCGCCCGAATGAACATGACGCTCGACGACATTCACCGCATTCCGAATGACTGCCGCGTCCTGAAGCTTTCCTCGCGCTGTTCCGTCTTCATGAAAAGCGACTGCACGCACCGCCTGAACAAGGGCGAAGCCAGAACGGGCGATATCGTCCTTTCCCTCTCCGACGTCATGGCCATCAAGGTCGTCGATTTCCTGAAGCGGGCCCGGATTGAAAAAGGGAAAGTTCTGCTGGTCGGCGGCGTCACGCAAAACCCGTATCTTCTGCGCTTCATTCGGGAGCGCATGCCGCAAATCGAATTTATCGTCCCCGAACAGGCGCCCTGGTTCGAGGCTTACGGCGCGGCCCTGATGGCCGCTTCCTCCGGCAGCCCCCTTCCGGTCCCGGAGAAGCTGTTCAAACAAAGCTCCGTTCAGTTCAAACGGTTCAAAAGCCTGAAAAGCGCTGAGGGCAGGGTCACCTACCTGCCGTCGCAAAAAGGAAAAGTCGTCGCCGGACGCGAATATATCCTTGGCGTGGATGGGGGTTCCACCACGACGAAAGCCAGCCTCATCGACTTTGAAACCAGCGAAGTCACCGCGTCCTTCTACGGACGGACGCACGGCGACCCGGTGCGCGCCCTCAAACACTGCCTTCGGGAGATTCAACAACAGATTCGGGAAGATATCGGCGACGAACAAATCCGCATCACGCTCGCGTCCACGACCGGGTCCTCGCGCGAGATTCTCGGCGTTTTTCTGGAAACGCCCGCCGTGTACAACGAAATCATCGCCCATGCCGTCGGCACCTCCTACTACCGCGACCACATCGACACCATCTTTGAAATCGGCGGCCAGGACGCCAAGTACGTCTCGCTCAAAAACAAGGTTCCGATCGACTACGCAATGAACGAAGCCTGCTCCGCGGGAACCGGGTCCTTTCTGGAAGAATCGGCGCAGGGCGATCTGAACATTCCCGAGGCGGCCATGATCGGCGACATCGCCCTGGCGGCCGACGCGCCGTTGAAATTCGGCGAGCACTGCTCCGCGTTCATCAATTCCGACATCCGCAACGCGATTCAGCAGGGCGCTTCCCGCGAGGACATCACGGCGGGCATTGTCACCTCCATCGTGTCCAACTACCTCAACCGGGTGGTGGGCAACCGGACAATCGGCCGGAACATCGTTCTGCAGGGAGGCGTCGCCAAAAACAAGGCCGTGCCCCTGGCTTTCGCGATGCTGCTGGACAAGGACATTCTGGTGCCTCCCGACCCCGAGCTGATGGGTTGCTTCGGCGTCGGCCTGCTGGCCCGGCAGAAATTTGCCGAAGGGATTCTGACCAAACGAGCCTATGACATCGATGCGATTCTGGCCACGGACATCGTCTATGAAAAGGAATTTCCGTGCAAGGCCTGCGACAATTTCTGCCCGATCCGCGTGCTCTCCGTCAACGGCCATAAGTACATGTTCGGCGGACGCTGCAACAAATACGCGAACCTTCGAAAGAAAAAAGCCTTCGACGAAGCCTCCGTGGTGGATTACATCGAAAAACGAAACGACATTCTCTTTCGGGAATGCGCCCCCGATCCGGCCGCGCTGGCCCGCAAAAAGGACGTGATCGTCGGCATTCCCCGCTGCTTTTCCATTTTCACGCTCTGGCCGTTTTATTCCTGGTTTTTCCACACGCTGGGCGTCGAGACCCTCCTGTCGGAAGAAATCTCGCAGGAGGGCACGGCCCGCGTGGAAAGCAGCTACTGCTTTCCGGCGGAAATCGCGCACGGCGCCGTGCAGGACATCTACAACCGGAAGGTGGACTATATCTTTCTGCCGCATTTCCGGGACATGGACAGCTATGAAAAAACGGCGCCCGCCAATTTCTGCCCCATCACGCAGAGCCTGCCCTACTACATCAAGAAAGCTTTTCCGGAGATTCCCGGTGAAAAATACCTGATGCCGGTCGTCAGCTTCATGTACGGGCTGGAAAAAGCAGCCGAACCGTTTGTCGCCATGGCCGCGGAACTGGGGTTTGGCGAAAGCGAGGCGAAAACCGCCTTTGCCGTCGCCTATGAAAAGCAGATGGAATGCTTTGCCAAATTCGCCGAACTGGGAAAGCAGGCGCTTACCGAAGCGCGCCGGGCTAAAAGACCCGTCATCGCGATTCTGGGCCGCCCCTACAACTCCTTTACCACCGACGCCAACATGGGCATCCCCCGAAAATATACGTCCCGCGGCTACTCGGTCATCCCCTTTGACATTCTGCCGTTTGCCGACCAGGTCATCTACCCCAACATGTACTGGTATTACGGCCAGCAGGACATGAAGGCCGGCACGCTCCTGAAAAACGAAGACAATATCTACATTACCTATATTTCCAATTTCTCCTGCGCGCCCGATTCCTTCATGCTGCATTATCTGAAGTGGATCATGGGCGTAAAGCCGTTTCTGGTTCTGGAGCTGGATTCGCACACGGCCGACGCCGGCGTGGACACGCGCATCGAAGCGTTTCTGGACATCATCGAAGGCTACCGCTCCAAAATCGACGACATTCGCGAAGAGCGCTACGACAACGGCCTGCGCTTCATCAACCGTCCCGGCGAGGAAATCCACATTCTCAACGGCGCCACCGGCGAAAAAATCCCGATCAAACAAAACCCGCGGGTCAAGCTGCTTTTATCCAACATGGGTAGGCTTTCCGCGGAGCTCGTCGGCGCGACCATCCGCGGCCTGGGCATCAACGCCCAGACCATGCCGGTGCCGGACGTTTACACGCTGCAGATGGCGCGCAACCACGCCTCCGGCAAGGAATGCCTGCCCTCGCACCTGGTTTTGGGCAGCGCGCTGAAATACTTCTCCTCCGACCAGTACCGCAAGGATGAAATCTACATCCTCTTCGTGCCGACGACCACGGGCCCCTGTCGAACCGGCCAGTATTTTGTGTTCTATGAAAACCTCTTCCGCGACCTGCGCCTGGAAAACGTCGTCGTCTTCACGCTGGAAGCGGACAATTCCTACACGGAGCTGGGGCCGGAATTCACCAAATACGCCTGGTGGGCGGCCGTCATCGGCGACTATATGAAGGATGTGGAAACCTCGCTTCGAACGTGCGCCGCCGACCCGGCGGCAGCCATGAAGATTTACGATCAAATCTGGCAGAAGATGCTTTCCGTGGCCGAACAGGATATTACGCGGGTTTTGCCGGTCCTGAAGGAGATCGCGCAGACCATCTCGCAAATACCGCTCGCCAGAAAAATGGAGGACTGCCCCAAAGTGCTGATCGTCGGAGAAATCTACGTCCGGCGAGACGACTTCGCCGTGGACGAACTGATCGGGCAGTTCAGCCGCCACGGCATTGTCGGCAAGGTGTCGAACGTCGCCGAATGGTTCTACTACTGCGATCATGTCCGCCGCTACGAACTCCAGAAGCGCCTTCGGCTGCTGCCCTGGCACCGGCGCGTCTTTGCCCGGGAGTTCCGGGACATCATCGACTGGCGCATCGAACACCTCTACAAGAAGCGCGTGGAGAAAAATATCCGTGAAGCGCTGGGGGCAACCGGCCTGGTGCCGCGCACGCCGCATGACATGCAGGCCATCATGAAAAACGCGGAAAAGCATTTCGTCAGCCGGGAGCTGCATTCGGAAATCGCCATTTCCAGCGGCGTCGCCGCCACGGCCATGATGGACGGCTACTCCGGCATCGTCAACATCTCCCCCTTCGCCTGCCTGATCGGCCGCGTCATCGAAGGTCTCTACACGCCCTGGGCCAGGGAAAGGAAGTATCCGACCATTTCCATCGAGATCGACGGCAACCTGCTGCCGCCCAACGTGCTGTCCAAACTGGAAATTTTCATGCTCAACGTGAAGAGATTCCGGGGCAAGGGGGATGCTTCCACCATGGTGGAGCGCGAAAACGCACAGACGCCGGTCCTCGACCGGAAAATCATCCGGTAAAACCTTACGGCCGGCTTTGCCTCCTGCTTTGCCTTTTTTCGCTTAATCTCTTTGCGCATTTTATGGTATGCCATTCATAAAAAAACAAAGAAGGAACCGGATTCATTGAGCAGCCCCGCAACCGACATCACCGGCATCATCCTTTCCGGCGGCAGGAACACCCGCATGGGCGTCAACAAGGCCTTTCTGGAAATCGGCCCGTCCCGCATGATGGATCAGACACTCGACATCTTTCGCCGGCTTTTTTCCGAAATCCTCATCGTCACCAACGACCCCCTCTCCTATCTGGAGTTTGACGACGCAGCCGTCGTGACCGACATTTACAAGGGCAAGGGGCCGCTGGGCGGAATTTACACCGGCCTTTTTTACGCCAAAAACCCGCTTGCCTTCGCCTGCCCCTGCGACATGCCTTTCTTAAATGAAGATTTTATTGCGTACATGATGAAGCAGGCGGGAAAGCACGATGTCATCGTTCCCGAGCTTCCCGACGGCTATCAACCCCTGCATGCGATTTATTCAAAAAACTGCCTGCCCTCCATCAAACGCCTGCTGCTCATGGACAAGCTCAAGATCACCGGTTTTTACCGCGATATGCGCGTGCTGACCGTCGGTGAAAAACAGATCCGGCCGTTCAATCCCGACGGACGTCTTTTTTCCAATCTCAATACGCCGGAGGATGTAGAAAACCTCGGCGGGAAAGATTTGATTCCCCGACAAGACTCCCGGCCGCCCTCCGCGGGCGGCGACCCGAAGGAATCCAAGACGCAATGACGACCCGAGCGCAAAGGAGGTTCTTCATGAAAAAGTTTTCTTTCCCTGGAGGCGCCGTCGGCATGGGATGGCCGCAGGCCGTTTTGGCTGCCTTTCTGCTTCTGGCCCTCGTCTTCCCCGTTCAGGCGGCTTCCGACGGCGACCGGCTGTTGGGCATCTGGATTACTCCGGAAAAAGACAGAATCCAGATCTACAAAACCTCCGAGCGCTACTTCGGAAAGCCGGCGGTCCAGCCGGGTCAGGCCCAGCGCCTGGATGTGAACAACACCGACCCAACCAAACGAGGCCGTTCGCTGGCCGACGTGCTGATTCTGGAAAATTTCTTCTACGAAGACGGGGAGTGGTCCCGAGGGAAGATCTACGATCCGAAAAACGGAAAAACCTACAGCTGCGTCATTCGCCTGAAAGGGGAAAATGAAATCGTCATTCGCGGCTACGTCGGCATTTCTCTGTTCGGCAGATCCGAAACCTGGACGCGTGCCGGGAAAAATCCGTAAAAGGCCCCGCCCCGGATTCCCCCTGCCTCGCCGCCCTGGACTATTTCCGGAGCCTTCTGAGGTAAATACGCACTTGTCGTTCCGGCCGGCGCGTTCTTAGAGGTCAATATTTTTTACAAGGAGAGGACGAATATGTTTGAAAAAGAATATCAGGAAAAGCTCACCAATCCTCAGGAAGCCGTATCGAAGATTCCCGAAAACGCTTTGCTGGCGCACGGCAACCTGCAGGCGGAGCCCCCGGCGTTGTTGAAGGCCATTGAAAACAGAATTCGTTCCAATGACCTGAAAAAGCTTCGGGTATTTCATCTCGGCACCAGCGTATACGCGTCCCAAACCATCCTTTCACCGGAACTGGCGGATTGCGTCGAGGCCTATCCATGTTTTGTCCTGACCAAGGAAAGGGGTTTGGTTTACGGAGGGCTTTCGCAATTTATCCCGAACTATTTTCATCAGCTTCGCCGCCTGATCGAAGAGTACATGGATGAAATGGATGTCGCCATGACGACGGTCAGCCCCATGGACAAAGCGGGCTTTTTTTCTTTCGGCACATCGGTGGACATTACGTCCATTGTCTGGAAGCGGGCCAAACACCGCATCGTTGAAGTCAACCGGCATATGCCCCGCGTTTTCGGAGACGCGCTGGTGCACATCTCGGATGTGGACCGGATCGTCGAAAACCACCAGCCGATCTGGGAATCTCCGCCGGCGCAACCGGATGACATCGACCGGACCATCGGCAGAATTGTCGCTGAAATGGTCCCCGACGAAGCGACCATCCAGCTCGGTTTCGGGAATCTTCCCAACGCGGTCGCGACGCAGCTCGGCCATCACAAAAATCTGGGCATTCATACCGAAGCCTTCTCGCCCGTCATGGTGGATCTGGTCAAAAAAGGGGTAATCAACGGAAAGAAAAAGACGCTGCACCCGAACAAGCATGTGTATTCCTTTGCGCTCGGCGATCATGAAATGATGGAGTTCATGAACGACAACCCCGCCTTTGAGGGGTATTCCGTATCCTACACGAACGATCCGGAAGTGATCGCCAAAAATGATAAGATGATTTCCATCAACGCCACCCTGCAGGTGGATTTAAGCGGGCAGTGCAATTCGGAGTTTCTGGAAGGAGCCCAGTTTTCAGCGACGGGCGGCCAGCTTGATTTTGTGCGCGGGGCGTTCAACGCGAAGGGAGGAAAATCCATCCTGACGTTCCGCTCCACCGCGAAGAAGAACACGGTCTCCAGAATCGTCCCCCAGCTGGACGCCGGCGCCATTGTCACGACGCCGCGCATGGACACCCACTATCTGGTCACGGAATACGGCGCCGCCAACCTGAAAGGGAAGTGCATGAGGGACCGCGCTCTTGCCATTATCGGCATTGCGCATCCGGATTTTCGCGACCCGCTGATGCGGGAAGCGGAAAAAATGAGGCTCTTCTGATCGGTTGTCAAACCGCCGGCCCTGCCCCAACGCGCAGGACAACACGGACCGGAGAAGCCACCAAACCCAACGGAAACAGGCTGCCTTTGCGCTTGAATTCCTGTTTTTCATTTTGATCGCGTTATGCTAAACTTTGTCCGCCGGAAGGAGGAACTCCCCGCCCGAGCAAATGGAATGTCGGCCGGAAGAACGAACAGAAAACATCAAACCAACGCCGCGCCAGAAACGCTCTGCCCGGCATCGGATAAAGGAGAAAGCGGATGAGGCGAATCCATCCCCAGCTTCCATTCATTTTTTTCGTCACCTTCGTGCTGTGTTTTTTATTTTCGGCGGGCGCGGTTTTCGCCGACGAGTCCCCGCAGGTGAAAACCGACAAGGATGTCTACAGCGAAGGGGAAAAGATTCGGGTGAACTTTTTCAGCGCTCCCGGCTATTCGAGAGACTGGATCTGCATCGCGGCCGCCGGTTCCCCCGACACTGACGCCGGAGACTATCAGTACATGCCCAACGGCGAGAGCCAGGGCGTTTTGACCTTTGACGCGCCCGCCCCGGGAAAATACGAAGTAAGAGCCTATTACAACTACAGCCGAAACGGTTATGTCGTCTCCGCTCGCCACAGTTTCTCCGTCGCGGCCAAGGGAGCCCCCATAAAGGCGGCGCCTCCCGCCCGAACCGCAGCGGCGCCTTCAACGGCCCGGCCGGTGGAAAAACCGGTGGATAGCGCAACGGCGGAGGATTTCTCCGGGGCCGACGGCCCCGCCAACGTGGCGGTTTTTCATTTTACGCCTTTGAGCATGGACGCGTCCCCCTACGGCATCACGGTGACCAATACCCTGATCAACTCGCCCGGTATGCAGCAGGCGTTTCTCGTCCTTCCCAGAAAGGACCTGGAACTGTTTCTTTCCGCCAACAATCTTCAGCAAAACGATCAAGTGGACAACATGGTCGATGTCGGATCACGGCTGGGAATGAATTTCGTGATTGCCGGCACCATCACAAAAAGGGGTTCGACGATCACGACCAGCTACAAAATTGCCAGCGTGGCCAGGCGGGGCGTGATTCATAAAGGGCAGTTCACGTCTTCCGGGGAGAGCGACCTGATCCATCATGTCGAGAAAATGAGTGATACCGTCATCTCGGTCATTCGACGCTCGGTCCGCTAGGAGCGACGGACGAAATTATTCACCGCTTTACGAAGGAGGGATAAAATGAAACGACCCGCATCATTGGTTGTCGCGATCATCCTGTTTTTGATGGCGGCCGCCCAGTTGATCCGCTTTATCGTTGGCCTTCCGGTGACGGCCGCGGGACAGGAAATCCCGGTGTGGCCGAGCGCCCTTGCCGCCGTTTTCCTGGCGGCGCTGGCCGTCTGGCTTCTGCAGGAAAGAAAAAATCCCTGAACATTATTCAAACCTGTCGAATTCGGGAATCGTCAAATATATTAAGCGATTTTGCGTTTTTTCGCATAAAAAACTTGACAACCCCACCCCTTCCATGTAGATACATCCGCCCGTGAATGAATGTTCATTCACATGGTAAAATGGACAAGAATAATGATAAAAACAGACAAGCGCGCCGACATCATGGACGTGGCCCTGAATCTGATTG
>CAZVGQ010000029.1:0-11384 GCA_964626775.1 uncultured Smithella sp.
CACAAAAATCTCAACAGCGCCGGAGGCATTCTTTTGGCCGCGGGCGGCGTCATGGTTTTTGTCCATATCACCCTGACGGGCTCAGAGCATCTGGCGGGGCTCCATCACCGGATCGGGTCCATCGCCTTGGTGCTGGCATTCCTGACGGTTTTCCTCGGATTCTATTCCTTAAAAGCCTCCAACAAAAGCGTCTTTCGATCCGTTCACCGCTGGTCGGGCCGCCTTTCCCTGATCTCAATCCTTGCCGCACTGACCCTGGGGCTCTCCATGATCGGAATCGTTTAAATGTTCCTGCCGACCACGCCTGAAGAACTTCGAAAAAAAGGATGGGACCGCCTCGATATTCTGCTGGTCACGGGCGACGCTTACATCGACAGCCCTCATATCGGCGCGGCGGTGATCGGCCGGGTGCTGGAAGCCGCGGGCTACCGCGTCGGCATCATCGCCCAGCCGGACATGGCGAACGATGCGGACATCCGCCGCCTGGGAGAGCCGCGCCTGTTCTGGGGCGTTACCGGCGGCTGCATGGATTCGCTCGTCGCCAATTACACGGCGCTGAAAAAAAAGAGGCAGGGCGACGACCTGACGCCCGGCGGAAAAAATGACCGCCGGCCCGACCGAGCCGTCATTGCCTACGCCAATTGGATCCGCCGCTCATTCAAAAACACAAAGCCGATTGTCGCCGGCGGCGTCGAAGCCAGTCTGCGGCGAATCGCGCATTATGATTTTTGGTCGGACACCGTCCGCCGCTCCATTTTGTTTGACGCGCGCATCGACATTCTGGCTTACGGGATGGCGGAAAAAGCGGTCCTGGAAATCGCCGGACGCCTGAACGCCGGAGAACACCTCCGAAACATTCGCGGGACCTGCGTCATCGAAAATGAGCCGCCCGCCGGGTATCCGGCACTGCCCTCTTTCGAAGAGGCGGCAGCCAAACCGGAAGCCTTCCTTCGAATGTTCAGTCTGTTTTACGCAAACCATGACCCGGTGACGGCCCGCGGTTTGGTTCAGAAACACGCCGGCCGTTATCTGGTGCATCATCCGCCTCAGGCGCCTCTGTCCGAAGCTGAACTGGACACGGTTTACGCTCTTCCCTTTACGCGGAGCGTTCACCCTTTTTATGCAAAACAGGGCAAGGTCCGCGCCATGGACACCATCGCCTTCTCCCTGACGACGCACCGCGGGTGCTTTGGCGAATGCCGCTTTTGCTCCATCGCCTCGCACGAGGGCCGGGCCATTCTCAGCCGGTCGAAGGAATCCATTCTACAGGAGGCGCAAAAAATAGCCGCGCTGCCGGACTTCAGGGGAATCATCACCGATGTAGGCGGCGCAACGGCCAATATGTACGGAATCGACTGCGCGAGAAAAACCGGCCGGGGCGCCTGCTCGGACAGACACTGCCTTGATCCGAGGCCCTGCCCGTCTTTGCGAAACGACCACTCCCGTCAAATCCATTTGCTTTCGGCTCTGCGTAAAATTTCCGGCGTCAAAAAAGTCTTTGTTGCGTCCGGCATCCGGCACGATTTGCTGCTGGCCGATCAAAGGCGCGGCGCGTCCTATCTGCGCGAACTGGTGAAGCATCACATTTCCGGCCAATTAAAGATTGCGCCGGAACATACCGTACCGTCCGTGCTGCGCCTGATGCGCAAACCCCAGCCGGAAAGACTGAAGGAGTTCAAGAATTTTTTTGACCAAATGAACAAGGAGGAAGGGCGAAAGCAGTTTCTCACCTACTACTTCATCGCCGCACATCCGGGCTGCACCGAAAAAGACATGAGGGCGCTGAAATCCTTTGCCCTTCATGAGTTGCACGCGACGCCGCAGCAGGTTCAAATTTTCACACCGCTGCCTTCCACCTGGTCGGCGCTGATGTACTGGACGGGAATCGATCCGAAAACCGGCAGAAAGATTTACGTGGAAAAGGATTTGATGAATAAACAGAGACAAAAGGACATCGCCACCACCCGGCGCAAACCACCGGGCATAAAACATCAGAGGATCGGCGCGGAAAAGAGGTAGTCCATCCGCTTTTTCACGCCCTGCCGTACTTGTCTTCCAGCCTCTCGATATCATCCTCGCCGAAATAGGTCCCGGTCTGCACTTCGATGATCACCAGATCCGCGCGTCCCGTGTTATCCAGGCGGTGCGTGGCTCCTTTTGGAATATCCACGGCGCTGCCGGCGGAAAGGAGACAGACTTTGCCGTCAATTGTGGCCTCGCCGCTTCCCGAGACCGCATACCAGTGCTCCGCCCGCTTCGTATGACGCTGCAGGCTCAGGGTGCCGCCCGGCACGACCAGAATTCTTTTGACCTTGTGATCGGCGGCATCGGACAGGATCTGATAGTAGCCCCAGGGACGAAGATTTTTCTCTTCCATTATTTTCACTTCCAGGATTTTTGACGATTGGCCTATCACAATCGCCGATGAATGAAAAGCATCTTTACCCGCTGTCCGAGTCCAGCTTTCCTCCTTTCCGACCGTGCATTGCTTCTATCGGGTCTTTCAAATGCAGGGAACAGCCGCCCCCCTACAGACGGCAAGACCGTTATCCGCACTTCCAGTCTCGCTTTTCCCTTTGCAATATGGTAACGTTTTGCCCCATAAAAAAATGAATATTCAATATTTACTCATCAGAAGCAAAAAGAGAAGAAAGACTCTCTCGCTGCAAATCGGCAATCATTTGGAAATCACGGTTCAGGCACCGTTCCATACGCCGGCCGCGGAGATTCAGCGCTTTGTTGAAGAAAAGCAAGCCTGGATTGAAAAATCCTTGCGGAGGCAGGTAACCCTGCAGGCCTCGCATCCGAAGAAATTTTATGAGACAGGTGAAACTTTTTATTATCTGGGCGAAGCCTGCCCTTTGGAAGCCTTTTTTGATCCGCTGGAAAATCCGGGGGTGGTGTTCAAAAACAACCGTTTTTTTCTGAACTGCCCCCCGGACCGGCAAATGAGAAAATATTACCTGACGAACTGGTACCGGAAACAGGCGCGGCAATATCTCACCCGGCGGGTGGATTTCTACAGCCGCCTGCTGCGCCTTGCCTGCGGCGGCATTCGGATTACCTCCGCCGAAAAACGGTGGGGATCCTGCTCTGAAAAAAATCATTTGTCCTTTGCTTTTCGCCTGATCATGGCGCCGCCGCAAATAGTGGATTACGTGGTGGTTCATGAAATAATGCATATCCGGGAGAAAAATCATTCTTCAAAATTCTGGAACTTAGTGCTAGAAGTGATTCCGGATTATCGAAACCGAAGGCTTTGGCTCCGTGAGCATCAGCGGCATTTTGATCTTTGAGCAAAGTATCGGAAGGGGCTGGAAAGATTTTACCCTATGGACATTACCGAAACTATCGAGCTGGCGCACCGGTCATTTCTGGCGGAGCAGTTTCATCAGATGCATTTGAATATTTCGGACTACACGTTCGCCAATGTTTATCTGTTCCGCAAGATCAGCCGTTATGAAATTTTAAAAAAGGAATGCGGGGTTTTCATTGCCGCCTACAACCGGCAGGGGCAAAACTATATCATGCCGCTTGCCGATCTCCGCGTCTGCTGTCTGGATATCCTGAGGGAACTGCTGGACGGACGCAATTTTTTCTTCCCGATTCCCGAGGAGTGGCTGCCTTTTTTCCCTGAGAATAAATTCTGCGCAACCTTCGACGAGAGCGAATCGGATTATATTTACCGGACGGCAAACCTGGCGTCCTTTGCCGGAAAGCCTTACACGCGTCACCGCAACCATCTTAATCAGTTCTTCGGCGCATACCGTCCGGAGGGTCAACCGCTGGGGCCGGGCAATCTTCAGGATGCCCTGAAAGTTCTGCGACGCTGGCAGGATGAATCCCGGATCGCCGAGGGCAAAACCGATTTTGCGGTGTGCGAGGAAGCCCTGCATAAATTCTCCGCGCTTGCGCTTTGGGGAACCCTGTACTACATAGAAAAACAACCGGCGGGTTTTGTGATTGGGGAGGCCTTGAACCGCGACATCTTTTGTCTGCACTTTGCCAAAGCCTCTAAATTCTATCACGGCATTTATGAATTTATGTTCAATGATTCGGCCAGCAAATTGCAGTCCCGATATGTCTACCTGAATCTGGAAGAGGACATGGGCAATAAAAATCTTCGAAAAACGAAAGCTTCGTACGGGCCGGAGCGGATTTTAAGAAAATATCGCATAAGCCTCAGGAAAGGCGCTGCATGAGCAACCGGGCAATCATAACCGATTTGCGGGAAGGAGATGAAGGCGTCATTTCTTCGATAGACGGCGGATCCTCGCTGACTAGCCGCCTGGCCGGCATGGGCATCGTCACCGGCGCCCGGTTTCGCATCGCGCAGACCAGCGGCGGACTGGTCGTCGTTTCCGTCGGATCCACCCGGATTGCGCTGGGCCGGGGGGAAGCGTCAAAGATTACGGCGCGCAAAATCGATCCGGCCGACGACGCGTGCCTTCCTCCGATCGAGAAAGAAATTTCCGTCGCCCTGGTCGGCCAGCCCAACGTCGGCAAATCCACCATCTTTAACATTCTGACCGGACTTTCCCAGCATGTCGGCAACTGGCCCGGGAAAACCGTCGAAAAAAAGGAAGGGGTTCACCGCGCCAACAACGTTTTAATCCGGATCGTCGATCTGCCCGGCACGTACAGCCTGACCTCTTTTTCCGAGGAAGAACGGGTCACGCGCGATTATATCATTCAAGAGAAGCCCGACCTCGTCGTGCTGGTCCTCAACGCCGCCGCGCTGGAACGAAGCCTGTATCTTTTATCTGAGGTGCTGCTTCTGAACCGCCCCGTCATAACGGCTATTAACATGCTGGACGTCGCTTCAACCCAGGGAACGCAGATTGACGCGAAAGCCCTGCAGCACTCCCTGGGCCTTCCGGTGGTTCCCATGGTCGCCAAACGCAACAGCGGCATTCAGGAACTGGTGGATGAGATTGCGGAAACGGTTTCCAGCCCCCAGGACTTCCGGCCCGAGCTGCCGGAGGTTTCCGCCGACCATCAGGTAATTTACCAAAAGATTCTGGCCGCCCTCCGGCCTTTTATCCGGGCCCCCTACACGCCCGAATGGGCGGCGGTAAAAATCATGGAAGGAGACCCGGAAGTCACGGCCATGGTGGAAGCGTACATCCAGCCGGCCGCTCATGAACTTATTCTGCAACTGCTCAGCGAGCATGAAGACGCCCTTCACGCCGTCGTCAACGGCCGCTATGACTGGATTGAGAAAATGACCCGCGCGGCGGTCTCGCACTTTAAAATGGGACAGGTAGTGCTCACCGACCGCATCGACCATGTGCTGACCCGCCCGGTTTTCGGCATCCCGGTTCTGCTGGCCATCATGGCAACGGTCTTTTTTCTGACCTACTCCCTCGGCGTACCGCTGCAAAACGCCATGAATAACGGCATCCAATACCTTGCCCAGTCTTTCGAACCATCGCTTGCCCAATGGCCCGGCTGGGCTAGGGGGCTTCTCATCGACGGTGCGATCGGCGGTGTGGGCTCCGTGTTGAGTTTTCTGCCCATTTTGCTGATCTTCTTCGCGATTATGGCATTTCTGGAAGACGTGGGCTACATGGCGCGCGCCGCGTTCGTCATGGACCGCATCATGCATCTGGTGGGACTGCACGGAAAAAGCTTCATTCCCATGTGCCTGGGCTTCGGCTGCAACGTGCCCGCCGTGCTCGGCGCGCGGATCATCGAGACGCGCAAGGCCCGCATGATCACGCTGCTGCTCATCCCGTTTGTCCCCTGCACCGCCAGGCTGGCGGTGCTCACGCTGGTGTCGGCTGCCGTCTTTGGTGAATACGCCGCTTTGGTTTCCTGGACGGTTTTGGCCCTCAACATCGCAGTGCTGGGACTGGCGGGCATTCTGGTCAACCGTTCGCTCCGGGAGCAGGACGCCCCGTTTATCATGGAGCTGCCCATTTACCACACGCCGGATGCCCGGACCATCGGTATGGTAATCTGGTCGCGAACGCTTGCCTTCCTGCGCAAGGCCGGCACTGTCATTTTGGGAATGTCGGTCCTGATCTGGATTCTTTCGTATTTCCCCGCCGGAACAGTGGAGGAAAGCTGGCTGGCCGCTCTGGGAAAAATGATTGAGCCGCTGGGGGGACCGCTGGGGCTGGACTGGAAAATGATCACCGCGCTGCTGACCGGACTCGTCGCCAAGGAAACCGTGGTCGCCACGCTCGGTGTGCTGTATTCCGTGGGTGATGCGGGAATATCGGCCGTTCTGCCGGCGATCATGAGCCGTGCCTCCGCGGCCGCGTTTCTGGTGGTCATGATGCTCTTCATTCCCTGTGTCGCGACCATCGCCGTTCTGCGCAAGGAAATGAACTCCAACAAGTGGTTTTATTCCACAATCGCATTGACGCTGATCGTTTCCTACTTGGGCGGCATGGCGGCCTTTCATTTCATCCAGTGGATCGGCATCTAGTTCAAGATCACTTTATCGCAGCGACAATGTTGGTGACCGCTGGCGCAGGAAGGTCGTTCGGGCGCCGCTGAAAGTATCTGGCCTGCGCGTCCGCCGGCGAAAAAAAATCGATTTTGGAAAAACACAGACTTCGCAGTTTTGCCTCCAGCGCTTCAGGCTCGAAATAACTCAAGAAAGGCTCACCCACGCTTGCCACGCTCTGAACAAGTCGTGAATAGGATTTTTTTTCCGCGTCCGACAAGGACGTTGGCGGTTGTATGAAGGTCAGCACTATCTCGCTTGATTCAGGAAACACCGCGACCGTTTTCAGTACGGCCTCAATAGCGTCCTCTTGGATGTACATCGTCACGCCCAACCACGAAAAGAAAGTGGGCTCGGCAATCGATATGCGGTGCCGGCACAGTCCGTCATGGAGGGATTCCTTCTCAAAATCGACGTCGGCAAAGACCAGATTCTCCGGCATCGCGAATCCCGCCGCCGCCAGTTTGGAACGCTTCATCGCCTGTGTTCCGGGATGATCGATTTCGAAAATTTTCAGTTTCTTCGCCCATTGGGGCTGCCGGAAGGCAAACGTGTCGAACCCCGCCCCCAGGATGACATACTGCGTGATCCCGCGAAGAGCCGCCGCGGCGAGCCGGTCTTCCGTAAAGCGTGAACGCAGAACGACGTGCACCCGCAATACTCGCGCTTCAGGCGTCTGATGACGCTCTAACGCATGCCTGATTTGTGTTTCGGCATCCGCTCCAAGGAGAGATACGGCAACGGGATCGTCAAGAATGAGGGGTTGAGCGTCGAATAACTGATGCGCAGCCCTGATGTATGCGGTTACAAGCGCGGTGAGGCTGGCGTCTCGGCCGGTCATGATAAATGTCTCCTTTAGGATGAAAGACGGAGAGCCTGTCATGGAGTGCGTTATTCAAGGTTCCCCTGACTTCTTGGCCAAAAGCGGCCATTCTTTTGCGCCTGAACAACCTTAGAGTGATGAAGCCAGAACCGCCGCGCCAATCGCTCCATTGACCTGCGCATAGGACAATACGGCGATTTTCACGCCGAGTTTGCCTTCCAGCGCGGCCACGACGCCGGCATTGCGCGCGACGCCGCCGGTGATCATCACCGGTTCGGTCAGACCGACGCGCGCAATCATGGAGGAGACACGCGCCGCAATCGATTCATGGATGCCGGCAATGATGTCGAATCTCTGTTCGCCGCGGGCAATCAGGGAAATGACTTCCGATTCCGCGAAGACCGTGCACAGACTGCTGATTTTGGAGGGAGCGTCCGACCGAAGCGACATGGCGCCGAATTCATCCAGATTGACTTCGAGTGCGCGCGCCATGACCTCCAGAAAACGGCCGGTTCCCGCGGCGCACTTGTCGTTCATGACAAAATTTTTGACCTTGCCCCGCTCGTCCAGAGCGATGGCTTTGCTGTCCTGTCCGCCGATGTCGATAATGGTTCGGACCTCCGGTTTCAGGAAATTCGCCCCGGCCGCATGCGCCATAATTTCCGTAAACGTCCGGTCGGCAAATTTCACCGAATTGCGCCCGTAGCCGGTGGATACAATTTTACCCACGGATGACGCCTCCAGACCGGAGGCGGCGAGCAATTCTTCATAAACCTTCCGTCCGGCCGCCTCCGCGTTATAGCCGGTAAACGTCACCTTCGTGCCCAGAATTTTCGCGTCTTCAACCAGAGCCGCTTTTGCCGTAATGGACCCGATATCAATGCCTGCTGTTATCATTTCCCGTATCGTGTATTTCGCCGTTTATCTTTTGCGGGAAACAGCTTCCAGCCTTTCCCTGTCGTTCGTCTTCACGTGTTGAAGCACTGAATGTTACATGCTCCCCTTTTTCCTGTCCTTGATGATCTCCATAAACGCGTCGATTCTCGTCGAAACCTGGCTTTCGGAAAAGCTCCGCTCATCGACCATGTCCGCCTCGATCATCAGACAGGGAATATTTCTTTCCTTCTCGACGATCCGCTGGATATCAAACTGGCCCAGTGAATAGGGTTTGCAGCTTCGGTTGGAGTGCAATACAAAACCGTCAACATCATATTTGTCGATCATCGCGATGACCATTTTCGCCATTTCATCGACGCCGATATTCAGATAAATCCGCGAGTAGGCTTCGGCCATCGAATCGAGAAATTTGCTTTCGTCGATGTACTTCATCGCACCGCACCAGGCCGAGGTATACGTGTCGGCCACCAGACAGGCGTCATGTTCGGCAAATTTCTGCGACAACCACTTCATCCGGTACCAGATCGGAAGATTGTCCCAGAGGAGACGATACTTTTCTTTCGGAATCGCGCCGATGCCGTCCCGAATCCGGTCTTTCATTTCAGCCAGCAGTCCCTGGTAGTAATCGATGGTCTGCTGCGTTCCCCGAAGCGTCACGATGAGCGCCAGGTGAAAAAAAGCGTCGAAAGCCGTCATGGGAGAAGGTTTGCTGACCGCCGTATCCAGGACTTCCTGCCACAATTTCTGGCCTTCAAAGGAGATCCTGCCGACATCCTTCATGCGGTCCTGATCCATTTTGCGGCCGCAGACGCCTTCGAGAAAGGCGACATATTCCTCAATCTGCCGCTCCACATAGCGTTTCGCCTCTTTGGTATATTCCGTATGGCAGAAGGGCGTGTCGAAAATAAACAGCGGGATCTTGAAATAACGAGCCTGCACTTCGTACCATTTCAGGACGGTCCCGCAGATATTGTTGCAGCACACCAGCATGTCCGGCTCCGGAAGGCCGCCGATCGGGCCGCCGTTGACCGTCGCGCAGGAGATGTCGGAGCGGGCGTAGGAACACAGGTCGTTGGAATAGCCCATTGTCTCGGCTTTTTCGCACAGATCCACACCCATCTTGCTGGCGCCGATCATGGCCCCGTGGTTCTCCGGATAGACGGGAATCACATCCATGGCAATCAGCGGCTCCACCGGTCCGCCGCTCGTGATCCAAGCCACCTTCTTGTTGTTCTGCCGGGCCGTTTTGGCGTCGATATAGTAGGCGGTCATGATATCCCGCATTTTCTTTTCGGACTGGATTTTCCTTTTTTCCTTTTCAGATTTTGCTTCGGACATGACGTCTCCTTTCACACCATTTCCAGAAATGCTTCAAAGCGTGTTTTCAGCTGCCCTTCCCCGGGAAGGGGGTCTTCCATTTCCAAAAGCAGAACGGGAATTCCCGCTTCGGCCATGCTTTTCCGAATGTCGGGATAATCAAACGCATGCGGATCGCAGAATTTGAAAAGCAAAAAGATGACGCCCCGGGCGTTTTGTTCTTTTACGAGGCGAAGGATATGTTTGGCGCGCCGGTCCAGACCGGCATGCTTGGCCGGGCAAACCACACGCCGAATCAGACGCTCCGCGATGCCGGCTACAGGGTCATCCCCACCGGCGACCAGCTCGGTAAAATATCTCGCCCCCGTACAGAAATCATCCCAGACAACGGCTCCGCCTGCCTCTTCGATCATGGGATAAATATCCGGGTGATTACACATGCCGCCGGCAAGAACAATTCTTTTCAGAGAGGTGTCCGGCTTTTCCCCGGCCGCTTTCGCCTTCATTTCCGAAACCGTTTCGGCAAGCATTCCCGTGAGGCGCTCCCGGTCCATAATCATGGACGCCCGGACCAGCGTGTACAAATCCGCGCCGGACATAAGACGGGGGTATTGGCTCCGGATCTCGTAAATATCCCTGATCGATTGACGAATGGCATTCATCGTCCGGATTGCTCTTTGCAGGGCTTCATCGGCAATGGCCACCCCAAGCGCGCGGCCGACGTCGTTTTGGAATTTTCTCAGGACATCCGTCATATAGTCCCGGGCGGAGGGCGTGTTGAGCTTGACGGGCAGCACCAGGTCCAGATGAAATCCGAACGGGATGTTCATGCGCCAGATGTCGGACAGCCTCTGAATGGAATCGCAGGTATGAGGGAAAACCATACCGTCAAGGAATCCGATTCTCCCGGAAAGGGCCTCCTCCAGAACGCCGCGGACAATCGAGCAACTGTAGGACTGAAGATGGGAATCGGCCAGATGAATCTGCTGCTTGGTGCCGAAAAGACGGACCGGATGGGCTCCGGCTGCCAGAAGAATCTCCTCCGGCGTATAAGAACAGACATAGCCCACGATCTTCTTTCCGGTTTGGTCTTTGAGTTTTTGCAGGTACACGTAAGGTTGATCAACGATTCCCCTGAATTCCGTCATGGTGTTCATCGCATTTCCTTCCCAGCCCGAAATCTGCGGCTTTCCCGTTTTGTGAAGGCAAGCTAGCATATTCGGAATCAAAAGTGGAATGTTTCTTCGCTTCCCGCTGACGTAATTCCTGCGGCTGTCCCTCTTTGCGCCATTAACCTTGAAGAAGGACTTTGTTCATTCCATCTCTTCTTCCCGAACGATTTGCGTTTTGATGAACGTCAACAGCTCCTGAAACACCGGCAGGACATCCGTCCGAAAGCGGCCCGCCACGCAGACCACCATGATATCGTCGCCGACCTTCAGCGTGCCTTCGTTGACCCAGGCCCGAATCTCCGCGATGCCTTCCCTTTCCTTGAACCGGCGCACCGCATCCTTCAACGCGGCCGGATCGTAGGAAAGCTTCATGCCGCCGACCGGTCCGCCCTGTTTGGATGTCGCCCGCACAACGCCATTGTGCACCAGAATCATTCCCAGCATGTCCGCCGGGCATTTTTCCCTGATTTCTTTGATCCACTCATCAACCATGAAGACCTCCCGGCTGCTTGGCGCCTTTTTCATCCGCGGATGCAGCGTTTTTTTCCGCGGCCAGCTCTGTCAGCCGAAGGGAAATCCTGTCGGCCAGCGATGAAAGCAGCGCGGTATCCATATCCGGCGCATAGCGGCCCGCGTCCGCATCGCCGTTGTTCCAGACTCCGACCATCTTACCGTCCTGCGCAAAAGGCACCACGGCGATCGACCGGACGAAATATTT
>CAZVGQ010000030.1:0-9934 GCA_964626775.1 uncultured Smithella sp.
GGAAATTTTGCGGGCGTCGCGCGCCAGCGACCAGTCCTTTCTGGATGTCCACTCACTCCTACATCTGAATGTCGATCAGTTCTACGGCATCGAGATCGAAGAATTTCCGGCGCAGATCGCACAGGTGGCTCTGTGGCTGATGGATCATCAGATGAACCTGCTGGTCTCCGAAGAATTCGGCCAGTATTTCGTCCGCATTCCACTGCAGGTGAGCAGCACGATCGTCTGCGGCAATGCCCTGCAAATCGACTGGAAAACCGTTATCTCGCCCTGGGCAGTGAGCTACATCATGGGCAACCCACCGTTTGTCGGCGCAAAATTCTTGAATGACGAGCAGCGAAAAGACATCACCCTAGTCTTCGACGGCATTAAAAATGCCGGTCTGCTGGATTACGTTGCGGCATGGTATGTGAAGACAGTCCGTTACATGAAAGGTGAAAACGTCCGCTGTGCATTTGTCTCCACCAATTCCATAACACAGGGCGAACAGGTCGGCGTCCTGTGGCGTTGGATGCTCGACGAAGGCATGAAAATCTTCTTCGCCCATCGGACCTTCCAGTGGAACAACGAGGCGCGCGGCAAGGCTGCCGTCCACTGCGTGATCATCGGTTTTGCACAAACCGATATTTCACCAAAATGGCTATTTGAATATGAGGATATCAAAGGCGAACCGCACAAGATCAGAGTGCAAAGCATCAATCCTTACCTGGTGGATGCGCCCAGTATTTTTATAGGTAATCGTACTTCGCCAATATGTAAAGTTCCTTTCATGGGAGTTGGTAGTCAGCCCATAGATGATGGGAATTACTTGTTTACAGAGGATGAAAAAGACGAATTTCTTAAAAAGGAGCCTCAGGCATCCACTTATTTTCGAAGGTGGCTAGGTGGTCATGAGTTCTTAAACGGCTACCATCGATACTTTTTATGGCTTGGTAAGGTATCACCCAGCGAATTAAGAAAAATGCCTGAGTGCATGAAGAGAGTTGAAGCGGTAAGAAAATTCCGTTTATCATGCGATAGATTAGTTACACAAAAGTTAGCTGAGAAGCCGACACAGTTTGCATTTGAAACAATACTGGAAGATGTATATTTAATCGTGCCCAAAGTTTCATCAGAACGTCGCATCTATATTCCAATAGGCTTTGAAACACCAGAGACTTTTGTCAGTGACTTGGTATTTGTGGTACCAAAGGCTAGTTTATTTCACTTCGGTATTTTATCTTCTCTTATGCATAATTCTTGGATGAGAAGCATTGCGGGACGATTAAAGAGTGACTATCGATATTCCACGAAACTTGTTTACAATAATTTCCCCTGGCCGGAAAATCCGACGGATAAGCAAAAACAAGCCATTGAGGCCGCGGCGCAGGGCGTGCTGGACGCCCGCGATAAATTTCCCGGATCATCGCTTGCCGATCTCTATGATCCGCTGACCATGCCGCCCGTTTTACTCAAAGCGCATCAGACGCTCGACCGCGCCGTCGATGCCGCCTATGGCAAAACCAATTTTAAAACCGAAGCCGAACGCGTTGCGTTTCTCTTTGAGCTCTATCAGAAATACACCAGCCTCTTTCCACCGGAAAAACCCAAGCGCCGCAAGAGTTGACTCTCGCCCCCTCCGCATTCGCATCCCGTCGGCCGGCTAGGTCGCCACCACCCGGTTTTTACCCTGCGCCTTTGCCCTGTACATGGCCGTGTCGGCTTCCGACAGCAGTTCTCCCAGCGCCAGCGCTCCATCAATTCTGACGACGCCAATGCTCAAACTCAAAGGAAATACCTGGCCCTTTAACTCAAAGCGATGCGCCTCAACGGCTGCGCGCAGACGCTCCGCGGCCAGCAGGGCTTCCCGTCCGTCGATTCCGTCGAGCAGAACGGCAAACTCGTCTCCCCCCAGCCGAAAGACGATATCTTCCGACCGCAGCGCCGCCTTCAGAAGATCCGCCAGAACCACCAGAACGTCATCGCCGGCGCTGTGGCCGACGGTGTCGTTGACATCCTTAAAGTTGTCAAGGTCCGTGTAGAGGAGCGAGCTGACCACCCCGCGTTTCGCCTTGGAGATGCTCCGACCTAGAATGTCTTCCAGGCCGCGCCTGTTCAAAAGCCCGGTAAGCTGATCATGAACGGCAAAATGTTTCAGTTTATCTTCGTAGCTCTTGCGTTCGGTGACATCATCAAAAACCGCGACGAAGTAATCCTTTTCCGGGCTGTAAACCGAGATGGACAAGTGTTTCCCCAAGGGCTTGAAATCAATTTCAAATTTTTCAGGATTGCCGGTCAACGCAACCCCGCCGTAAATCTCAAACAACTCCGGGGTCGACTCTTTGATGCCCGGGATTGCTTCGGTGACTTTCTTCCCCTGTACATCCTTCAGTCCCGTCAAACGTTCGAATGCCGCGTTGACATCCAGATAGATAAAGTCCACCGGATGTCCATCGCCGTCATAGATCATCTTGCAGTAGGCAAACCCTTCGAGCATATTCTCAAAAAGGGAATGATAGCGCATCTCGCTTTCTTTAAGGGCTTCGGTGCGTTTCTGGACAAGTTCTTCCAGATGGTCCCGATCATAGCGAAGCTTCACCGACATTTCATTGAACGTAGAGGTGAGTTCACGGATTTCCCTGCCGAACGGCTGAGGAAGTTCTTCGCCCAAATGCCCGTCTTGCGTAGCGATTTCATTAGTCTTCTCCCGCATGATTCCGAGCGGGGCGAGGAGGTAGCGTCTGTAGAGCCAGAACTGAATGCTAAACAGACATATCAGAACAACCATCAGGATAACGGAAAGCTTCAAGGAAAAGACATTGGCCGCCGCATAGGCTTCCGCAAGCGGAATGCGCAGTGAAACAATGCTGGCCAATTCTCCTTCCCGGCGGTTAAAGCTTCTCTCCGATCCGTAGTAATCCGTCATTCCTTTCGGAGCATTTTCGGGACGACTGTGGCATCGCAGACAGGATGCCTCCATGACCTCGCCTTTTTTCAAGACAACGAGATAAGGCTTCCCGTCGATGCTACGGACTTTGGACTCTGTTTCCGGCTGCCTGCCGGCTTTTATGTTTTCAAAGAATACTCTTTCATATTCATCCGCCTCGTTTTCCGGGCTCCTGGCATCAACGGCCGAATCTTTAAAAGAATATCCGGAAGGATTCAATTCCTTGAAGAACTTTTCGATCTCGCGGATCGCATAGGTGGAGGACATCCATGTGTGGTCGAAGTAGTCTTTGGAACGGAACGGTTCGCTCCAGGCAAAAATACTGGGTTTCATGATTCGGGAAAAGTAGGTATGCGTGGCAAGATTCCGATCGAGGATAATGCGGGCTTTCGACTGGGCTTCGACGAGCGCCTGCTCGCGCATGTTGTAATTAACGCTGACGACCACCACGACGGCGGCAAGGATAAAGAAGCCGCCGATGCAAAGATTGAGAAACATTCCCAACCTGGCGTTGCGAAACCATCCGACCATCCTGCCCTCCAGACTCCCCGGTCAATTTACACTTCCTTCCGGGGTTTCAAAATGATCCGCGGTTCATCCTGCCGGGACTTAGCGAGGCCCGGCCATCAAGCCATCAACTCTCTGTCTCCGCTTCGACGAGGCTCCCGGCGTAGAATTTCTCGCGGAGCTTCGGTTTTTCAATTTTTCCGGTGGGATTGCGCGGCACCTGTTCAAAAAAGATTTTGCGCGGACGCTTGTAGCGCGGCAGCGCCTCGCAGAATTTTGCCATTTCGGCTTCCGAGCCGGTAAAGCCCGGCTTCAGCTCGATGACCGCCGCGACGATCTCCCCCAGCCGATGGTCGGGCAGCCCGATCACCGCCGCATCCTTGATGGCTTCGTGCGTGCGCAGGAAGTCCTCGATCTGCACCGGATAGATGTTTTCGCCGCCCGTGATGATGACGTCCTTCTTGCGGTCCACCAAATAGACAAAGCCGTCTTCGTCCATCCGCGCCATGTCGCCCGTGAACAGCCAGCCGTCCTTCAGGATTTCGGCCGTGGCTTCGGGGTTTTTGTAATAGCCTTTCATCACGCCGTCGCCTTTGACGCAAAGCTCGCCCACGTCGCCTTGCTTTACGGGAGCGCCGTTTTCATCCACAATCCGGATTTCCCACTGATAGCCGGCCTTTCCGATGGCGCCGACTTTGTGGATATTTTCCAGCCCCAGGTGAACGCAGCCCGGACCGATGGATTCCGACAAGCCGTAATTGGTGTCGTAATCGTGGTTTGGGAAATGTTCCTTCCAGCGCCGGACCAGGCTGGGCGGCACCGGCTGCGCGCCGATGTGCATCAGGCGCCACTGGTCTAGCTGATAGTCTTTCAGCTTGAGGTCGCCCCGCTCGACGGCGTCCAGAATATCCTGCGCCCACGGCACCAAAAGCCAGACGATCGTAATCTTCTCTTCGGACACCGCCCTGAAAATCCATTCCGGTTTGACGCCGCGCAGCAAAACCGCGCGGCTTCCGGCCAGGAAGCTCCCGAACCAGTGCATCTTCGCGCCGGTGTGGTAGAGCGGCGGAATGCAAAGGAAGTTATCCTCGCGCGTCTGCCGGTGATGGTTCATTTCGACTTCACAGGCCATCATCAGGCTGCGGTGGTGATGAAGGATCGCCTTGGGAAAGCCGGTGGTGCCGGATGAAAAATAGATGGCCGCGTCGTCCGCGTCGGAAAGCGGAATGCGCGGCGCCACGGAAGAGCAGCACGCGGTGAGCGCATAGTAGCTTTCGGCAAACGAGGGCAGGTCCTGCCCCACAAACAGGCGGAGTTTTACTTTCGGCATCTGTTCGCGAATCGCTTCAATTCGCTGGGTAAATTCCGGCCCGAAGATCAACACGTCGCAATCGGCCAGATCCAGGCAGTATTTGATTTCCTCTTCCGTATAGCGGTAGTTGAGCGGGACGGCAATGGCGCCCGTCTTGAGAATGCCGAAATAGATCGGCAGCCATTCCAGGCAATTCATCAGCAATATTCCAACCTTACGATTCTTTTCCAGGCCTCTTTGCAAAAGAAAGTTGGCCAAACGGTTGGCCTTGTCGTCAAACTCGCGCCAGGTCATCTCCCGCCGGTAGCGATTTTCCGGATTGGTTTCGACCAGTTCATACTCCTTCCAGTTTGCCTTGACTTCTTTGATTTGAGGATTGATCTCCACCAGGCTTGTTTCTTCGCCGTAGAGAGAAGCGTTTCGGGTTAAAATTTCCGTGATGGGCATTTAGGATTCCTTCTGCAGTTGGAATTGATGGATTTGCGACGGTATTCCAGTGAATTTTGGCATATCAGCTACTCATGCGATAAAAGCACATTTTTTCGGAACGCACGATACGAATTTAAGGTGTTGATGTCAAGAATATCTTGCCGGCCGGAAACGGCGCCCTGCATCCTCAATGGAAAAGGACATGATAAATCACGTAAACCCACGAGAGAATGCCGTGGAAGATGGCCCAGAGCACCGAATGATTGTAGCTGTAGCTGATGGTGATGGCCAGCGCGGTGCCGAACGTTATTCCGGTGGTGATGATATGACCCTGCATGGCGACCTCCTGTGATTGCGAGGGATTTCGATGTTGCTTTGCGCTATTATAGAAATTCCCCCCTTCCCTGTCAAGGAGGTTACCCCGGCAAACGGCGGTCCCTCGCCGGAGATTGACTGAACCAAATTTTTATTATAGACACCAAGCCATTCGCATGATCCGGAAAGCAGGAACGCATCCAATGCATTTCATAAGATCCTTTTTCATGCTCTGCCTGTTGATACTGGCGCCCCTTGCCGCCTCCGCGCTGGCAGACCCCTTCGTGCCGAACGACCCTTATTTCCCGTATAACACAGGCGATGCCTATAAATATTTTCCGGGGCAGTGGCATCTGCAGAACCAGGCGCCTTCGGAAATCACCGTGTACATCAAATCGCAAGACAAAAACATCACCATGAAAAACGCCTTTGTCGATGCCAATCTGAAGGGGGCATGGGATCTGGGCTACACGGGCAAGGGCGTGGTGATCGGGATCGTTGACGATGGCGTCGAAGGAACCCATGAAGACCTGAAGGAGAATTACAGCGCAAAGCTGAGCCGCTCGTTTCAGGGCGGAAAGATTCTGGAAACGCAGGGGCCGGTGCTCCTGAAAGACAATCACGGCACTTCCGTCGCGGGCGTGGCCGCCGCCCGGGGAGGCAACAAGATCGGCGGCACCGGGGCCGCCCCCTATGCCACCATCGCCGGACTGCGCCTTTTGAGCGGCAGCCAGACGGACGAGGACGAATTCAATGCGATTCTCTGGGGCAGCGGCGTGGCGGCGACCTTCAATCAGGAAAAGCAAACCTACGACTTCACGACGAAGGCAAAGCCTGAAATCGCCGTTCAAAATCACAGCTACGGGGCCAAGGCCCCTTTCACCGAAGAGGAAGCCATCTTGCTGCAGGCCTTGTCGAAAACGGCGGCCAACGGCATCATTCACGTTTTTTCCGCGGGTAACGAGAGGGGAGAAGCCGGGGAAGACGTGAACAAAAAGAAGGAAAACAGCTATCGGGACGTCATCACCGTCGCGGCGCTGGGCAGCGACGGAAAATACACGGATTACAGCTCCTACGGCGCCGGTGTTTTTGTCACAGCTCCGTCGAACCGCAGCGATTTTCTGGCCTACGGCATCACCACCACGGACCGCACCGGCGACAACTTGGGCTACAACAAATACTCGGATGACAACCCACAGGGCGACCAGGATGACGCTTTCCCCAATACGAGCTACACGGCCACTTTCGGCGGGACATCCTCCTCCGCCCCTCTCGTCTCCGGCATCATGGCCCTGGGCAAGGAAGCCAATCCGCTGATGGACGTCCGCACCGCGAAACACCTGCTGGTGTTGACCAGCACAAAGGTTGACGCGACGGACAAGGGATGGGTCAAAAACGGGGCGGGGAACCTGTTCAGCCCCCATTACGGATTTGGCAATATCAACGCGGGGAAATTCGTGGAAAACGCAAAAAAGGTTCTTGGCGTAACCAAGCAGACGATTTACTCTACCAAATCAGATTTCAAAGAACCCGAGACAATCAAGCACATCAACAGCGACGGCACCGGCGGAACCAGCAAAACCCTTACCCTGACAACCACTGAACTGCGGCCCGACTTGAGGCAGCCGCTGGAAGGTGTGGAAGTCGGCCTCAACTTTACGCACCCCAAGCGGGGGGACCTGACCGCAAGCGTGGCCTCGGCCTATAACACGAAAAGCACGCTGTTTTATTCCACATCCTCTCTTCCCGCCGAAAAACAGGACAAGGCAAACGTTCAAAATTTCACCTGGACGTTTTTGACCAACGCCTTCTGGGGAGAAGACCCGCTTGGGGGAACAGACAAAACCAGCGGAACCTGGACCATCACGATGGGCGACACGGTGGGAGACAAGGCCGGCACCTGGAACAGCTACGGGTTGACGCTGCTCATGGGGAAAATCAACCTGAGCTCCGGCGGAACGACAACCCAGACGACGGATATCAAGGCCCAGTATTTGTCCCTGAAAAACTCAGGCGAGCTCTTTCAGAATCAGCCGGGAACCACCCTTGAAGTCGGCGAAAAGATCCTGGTGGAAAAAGGGGAACTGAACGTCAACGGCAAAGTAACCATGTCAACCCGGGAGCCGGAAGATGAAGATCCCGAAGACGGCTGGTTCGTCCTGGACGGCGGCATTGTCAGCGGCGCCGGAATCATTGACGCCCCTTACGGATTCTATCATATAAGCGGCGACCTGAAGCCCGGCAATTCCATCGACACCCTCACCATCAACGGAGACTATGTTCAGGACAGCGAAGGAAAGCTGGTCATCGAGGTTGCCTCCCCGACGGTGAACGACCTCCTGATCGTAAACGGCAGCGCGGATCTGGAGGGAATCCTTCAGACCTCCTGGATGGGAGGTTCTGTCCCCGCGGCCAAAACAAGATTCGGCGCATTTCTTACCGCATCGTCGGGCATTTCAGGACAGTTCTCCGTGCTGAACACCCGTATTACGCCGACTTTATACTTCAAGCCCAAATACGACGTTGCCAACCAGGTCTATCTTCAGGTCGAGCGCGATTACAACCATGTCTCCCTGGCCTCCGGTCTCTCGGCCAACCAGAGGGCCGCGGGCGCCGCGCTCAACAGCGTGGCCGGCACGGCAACCGGCGATCTCGATACGGTTCTTTCCGCCATCGACAACCAGACCTCCACCGCCGGGGTGGCCGCGTCTTTCGAACAGATCGCCCCGCGGGGCGACATGGCTTCCTCTTTCATCTCCATGAGCGGCGCGCGGGTCCAGTCCGGCAATATTGCCGGGCGTCTTCAGGATGTCCGTTCCGGCGTCCGGGGGGTAAGCCTGAGGGGATTGAGCCTTGTCATCGATGAAGACAGAGAATTCAACCTCCACGGAAAGCCCATGGTTCTGGCCTTCAACGGCGATACGCTGCCCGCCGGATTCAGGATGGAACAGGCAAGCGAAAAGTGGGGATTTTTTGCAACGGGCAACGGCACGACGGGCAATATCAGGGACGACTCGTCGCAGACAGACAGTTCCTTCCGCAATGCGGGCCTTACGCTGGGAGGCGATTACCGCTTTTCGGAACATCTGGCCGCGGGAGTGATGGCGGGATATAACCGGCTGTGGTCCGACCTGGACAGCATCGGCAGCAGGGCCGTGATCCAAACCACAATGCTGGGGGCTTACGGAACCTATTACCGCAAAGGCTTCTATCTTGAAGGCCAGGTTAGCCACGGATGGAATAACACGGACAAAGACCGCCGGATCGTTTTTCCCGGCATCGACCGGACGGCCGCGTCCGATCAAAAAGGCCGCATCTGGAACCTGAGCGCCGGTACGGGCTATGATTACACTCTCAATCACTGGATCCTCACGCCAAAAGCCAGCCTCGACTATGTCCAGCTTTCCACCGAAGACTATACGGAATCGGGCGCGGGTGCGCTTGATCTTCAGGTGGACGGCGGCAGTTCCACGCTTCTTCTGGGCCAGATCGGCGGCAGCATCGCCTATCGCTGGAAAATGGACGGCGCCGTGCTTCTGCCCCGCATTTGGGCGATGTACGGCAGGGAACTGGTCAGGGATGATCTGTTTGGCACAACGGCCCGGCTGGCCATCGGCAGCTCCGCCTTTACGACCTACAGCATTCCTCCCGACCGGGACTTCCTGTCGCTGGGGGCCGGCATCTCGGCGTCCATAGCCCGGGGAATGCTCCTCTATCTCAATGCAGGCTGCCAGGTCGGGCAAAGCAACTACGATGCCTTTAACCTCAACGCGGGAATCCGGGTGCCCTTCTAGGCTCATGGAGCCGTGCGCGCTTTTGCTTTTCGGATTCTCCTGCTTTCATAAACAATTTCACTTTTCATTATTTTCGGTTGAAATCGCACCGGAATTAACCATATAATGCACGCTGGCGCCAACTACATAACATGCCGCATTGAGGCCTATGGAAGAAGAACCAAAGACCAACGAACTTGCCCTGCAAAAAGAAAATCTGCACCTGAAGCAAAGCATCGCCGCGCTGCGCGAGCAGATGGAAAAATTGGAAGCGTCCCGGGAGGCGGCCGTGCAGAAAACCTTCCATGAGCGCCAGGACGAAATCGCGCAGCTTCGCGCCGCCGTTTCCGCCATGCGGGATCAACTGGAAAAAACCTGCTATGAAAAAGATTGCGCGGCGCAGGAGGACATGGCCGCAGCAGGCAACAGAGAAAAGCAACTGACCAACACGATAGCCGCCCTGCGCGACGAGCTGGAGCGCCGGGACATCACGCACCAACGGGACATGGAAGCGATCACCAGGACGCATCATGATGAAGCGGCGCAATTGCGCCGGACCATCCAGGTTTTGAGGGATCGCCTGGAGTCTCTCCATCCTTCGTCAACCGCAAAGGCCAAACCCCATGAAAAACCATCAGAATAAAGCAACGGTAAAACACCTGAACGCAAAGA
>CAZVGQ010000031.1:0-6070 GCA_964626775.1 uncultured Smithella sp.
CGCCGCCGGCAAAGGCGTGCCCGGTCATTGCGGCGATGGTGGTCAGCGGATAGAGGGCAATTTTCCGAAACAGCGCCATCATCGTTTCAATAAATTTCTTGGCCGTGGCCGTGTCGTTTTTCTGCATGATCGGCATCAGCCATTCCAGGTCGATGCCGTTGCTGAAGATTTTGGCATCCGCTCCCCGAACGACCAGCACGGTGGCCTGGGTCTCTTTTTCCACATGATCCAGGGTGTCAATAAATTTCTGCAGGAAATCCTGATTCAACCGGTTTTCCCCTTCGTTCAGCGTCACAACGGCCACATGGCCTTCCAGCTTGACATCAATCGACATAATTCTCTTCTTCTTTCTTCAATATTTTTTAACGGTTCCTGACCGTTTCTACGGCCTTTTCTCTTTACGCACGATGACTCTTATCTTTTTGCGGAAAGTTTTTCAACCCCAATTTCAATTTGTTCTTTTTCTTCAGCCTTTGGTTTTCGGTCCTGAATCCTTTTTCATTCCAGTGCCTCCCGTGCCTCTTCCTTCGACTGGAAAATATGCGGCGCCAGATTCCGTTTTTTCAGCTCGTCGCCCAGTTTCATGCGCAGAAACGCGCTCGTGGTGTAGCGGGTGACGTCGCTGTAGTATTCGGACACCACAAACTTGACCATCTTGACGTATTCGTCTTCCAGATCCGGCGCGATGGAAAAGTTGTCGTAGTTGACGATCGTTTTGACGCGCTTCCCCAGCGGGGCGCACACTTCCGCCACGCGGGAGCGGATCGCCTCGATATCGGCCGAGCTGCGGACGTGGAGGCCTTCAAAGTTAACATAAAAGATATTGGTTGCCGGATCGTACGTGAGGCGATCGGGGATCGGAATGCTCAGGAGATCATCTTTGAGCCCCATCGGCGGAAGTTTGAAGATCCGCTCGTCCATCAGGCGGACGTTCTTCATGATGGGTTTGAATTCCATCTGCGTCAGAATGTCTTTTTCCAGGTCGATGCCGGGGGCGATTTCGATGAGCTCCACGCCTTCGCGCGTCAGCCGGAAGACGCACCTTTCGGTGACGTAAAACACCTGCTGTTCGCCCTGCTGGGCGGTTTTGCCGCTGAAGGTGATCTGCTCCACTTCCCGGACAATCTTTTTCAGGCTCCCCTCCTGGATGATTTTCAGCTTTCCGTTTTCGACGGCCAGCTCGGTTCCGCCGGCGGTAAACGTTCCCGCGAAAACGATTTTCTTGGCGTTTTGCGTGATGTCGATGAAGCCGCCGCAGCCGGCCAGCTTGGGGCCGAATTTGCTGACGTTCACGTTGCCGTGGGAATCCATCTGGGCCAGCCCCAGACAGGCCAGATCCAGTCCGCCGCCGTCATAAAAATCAAACTGGGCGTGCATGTCGTTGAGAAAATCCATGTTGGTGGCGGTGCCGAAATCCCCGCCGCCGGAGGGAATGCCGCCGATCGAGCCCGCTTCCGCCGTGAGCGTCAGATAATCGAAAATGCCTTCCTCGTTGGCGACATTGGCCACGCCTTCCGGCATGCCGATGCCCAGATTCACCACCATGTTCGGCCGAAGCTCAAAGGCGGCGCGGCGCGCGACGAGCTTCCGTTCGTCCATGGGCAGCGGCTCCACGGTGGCCGTGGGAATCTTGAATTCGCCGCTGTAGGCCGGATTATAGGGCGTGGAATAGGTCTGCCAGTGATTTTCCGGCTTCGCCACGACAACGCAGTCCACCAGAATCCCGGGCACCTTGACGTGGCGGGGATTGAGCGCGTGGCGGTCGGCGATTCTCTCGACCTGCATGATGACGAATCCGCCCGAGTTCTTTGCCGCCATGGCCATCGGCAGCACTTCCAGCGTCAACGGCTCTTTTTCCATCGTAATGTTGCCGTCCATGTCCGCCGTGGTGCCTCGCAGAAACGCCACCGAAACCGGCAGGGTCTTGTAGGCCAGATATTCCTTGCCGTCAAAGGTGATCCGTTCAACCAGGTCTTCCGTGGTGATGTCGTTGACTTTGCCGGCGGACAGCCGGGGATCGACAAAGGTGCCCAGTCCCACGTGCGTGATCGTCCGGGGCAGGCGTCCCGCGACATCCCGGTACATGTGCGTGATCACGCCCTGGGGAAAGTTATAGGCTTCAATTTTTCCCGCGAGGGCGAGTTTCTGCATTTTGGGAATCAATCCCCAGTGCCCGGCAATGACGCGCCGGACCAGCCCGTCATGCGCCAGCCGGTTGACGCCCTTTTCCTTGCCGTCGCCGATGCCGGCCGCGACGATAATCGTAAGGTTTTTCGGTTCGCCCGTTTTCAGAAAGCGGTCTTCCAGACCCTGCAGCAGCTCTTCGGGGGAATAGCCGACAAAGCCGTTGACGGCAATGGTGTCTCCGTCCCGAATCACCCGCATGGCATCCTCCAGGGACACCACTTTCCCTCTCTTCATGCCGGAGCGGATATCCGCAATGACCGGACTGACGACGCCCTGGTTGCTCATGGAGCACCTCCCGTTTGATTGCTACGCGGTCATGGTTCCCCCATCCACGTAGATGGTCTCTCCGGTGATATAATCCGCGGCGCCGGAAGCTAAAAAAAGCACCGCGCCGACAACGTCTTCCGGTTCGCCGATTTTCCCCTTGGGAATGGCCTGACAAATCAACTTTTCAATATCGGGATTGGACCAGATCGGCCGGCTGAAATCCGTACGGGTAAATCCGGGGGCGACGGCGTTCACATTGATGCCGAACTGCGCCCACTCCCGCGCCATGCAGCGGGTCAGATGCTTGAGCGCCGCCTTGCTGCAGCCGTAAGCCGCCATGCCCACTTCGGCTTTTTCCGCGCCGACCGTGGTAATGTTGATGATTTTCCCGCTTTTTTGTTCCATCATTTTTCGCGCGACCAGGCGGCTTAAAAGCCAGACGGCCTTCACATTGGTGTTGAAACACTTGTCCCAGCCGTCCTCGCGAAGATCGAGCAGGCCGCGCAGAAAGCTGCGGGCGGCGTTGTTCACCAGAATGTCGATCCGGCCGAATTCTTTGATCGCCGCATCGACCAGATCCTCCAGTTGTCCGTGAACCGTCAGATCGGTTGCCACCGCCAGAGCTTTGCCGCCGTTGCCGGAGATTTCGCCGGCGACGGCGTCGATCTCCGCTTTCGTTCTGCTGCACAGCACCACATTCGCGCCGGCCTGGGCCAGGCTCAGGGCAATTACGCGGCCGATCCCGCGGCCCGCTCCGGTTACAATCGCCGTCTTGCCGGAAAAGTTGAAAACAGGTTTCATGATCTTCGCCTCCTTCATTCATGTCATGCGGAAAACCGCCTCGGACGTTTTAAAAACCCGGCGCCTCGCGCCGGATCGCCTTGTTTTTACATTTTCATCCCGCCGTCGCAGAAGATGATCTGCCCGGTGATAAACGAGCTTTCATCGGATGCCAGAAACAATGCCAGATTGGCAATGTCCTGCGGCGCCCCCTTCCGGTTCAGCGGAACGATGAACGGCAGCATCATATCCATCTGCTGAAGGACGTCCGGGGGCATGCCTTTCAGCATGTCCGTCCAGATCATACCCGGCGCGATGGCGTTGACGTTTACGTTTTTCGGCCCCAGTTCCTTGGCCGCGGTCTTGGTCATGCCGATGACGCCCGCTTTCGAGGCCGCGTAATTGAGCTGGCCCGCGTTGCCCAGCGCGCTGGTCGAGGAAATGTTGATGATCTTGCCGTACTTTTTTTCGCGCATGACACGGCCCGCGCACTGGATGCCGTAGTAAACGCCCGTCAGATTCACGTCGATGACGGCTTTCCACTGGTCGTCCGTCATTTTGTGCAGCATGACATCGCGGGTGATGCCGGCATTGTTGACGATAATGTCGAGCGTGCCGAATTCCGCCACGGCCGTATCGACCATTTTCTGGACCACCGCCCGGTCGGACACGCTGCCCAGAACGGCAAGCGCCTGCCCGCCTTTGGCCCGGATCTTTTCCACCACGGCTTTTGCATCCGCTTCGTTGACGTCATTCACGATAATTTTCGCGCCTTCGTCGGCAAAGCGCATCACAATGCCTTCCCCGATACCGCGTCCCGATCCCGTCACAATGGCTACTTTGTCTTTCAGTCTCATACGATCTCCTTTTCTGTTTTTTCGGTTGTCAACCGTTTATCGGCTTTTTCCGTCGCTGCGCACCATGACCCTCTCAGCCGGCCGGCCGTTTGCGGAGAATTTCCCGGCAAAGTTCCAGATAATCCTCCGCGCCATGGCTTTTGGGAGCGTATTCAAAAATGGACAGGCCGAAACTGGGCGCTTCCGCCACAGCGATGTTTTCGCGGATGACGGCCTTGAAAACGCGGTCGCCGAAGCGCTCGCGCACCTTGTCCATGATGGCGTTGTTGAGCCTCTTTCTTGCGTCATATCGGGTCGGAATGACCCGGTAGGTCGGCGCGTTGTGGTTGAATTGCTTTTTGACGTCTTCGATCAGCGTCAGAAGCCTGCTCATGCCCTTGAGCGCCAGAAATTCCATCTGGAGCGGGATAAACACCTCCCGGCAGGCGACCAGGGCGTTCACCGTCAGCAGACCGGAAGCCGGAGGACAGTCAATGATGATGTATTGAACATCGGCAACCTCCGCGAGGCGTTTTTTCAGGAGGCTCTCCTTTGCGGGAAGCCCGGCCATTTCTGTTTCCAGACGCGTGAGCTCAAGGTTGGCCGGCAGGACGCTTATGCCTCTGATGGATGTAACCGCTTCGGAAATCGGCGCCGTCCCCTTCATGACGGAATACACCGTGCCCGTAAGATGATGTGCGTCGAGCCCCAGCGAGTACGTCAGGTGCGCCTGCGGGTCAAAATCGACGACCAGCACTTTTTTCTTCATCAGGCTGAGACCCGCGGCAACGTTGAGGGCGCAGGTCGTCTTTCCCACGCCTCCCTTCTGGTTGCAAAAAGCGATGATATCAGGATCGGACATGATTCAACTTCCTTTGCGTGTTCCCGGGGCAGGGAGCTTCCGGATTTCAGGCAAGTTTCGCCATGAAGTCTTTGATCATCTGTGCCGTCAGCGCCGGTTTTTCCATCGGGATCAGATGGCCGGCGTCGGCCACCGAACCGAACTCCCCGCGTGGCAGGAGTGAGACGGCCCGGCGCAGATCCACGAAAGAGACGTTGGGGCTCTTCTCCCCTTCGATCACCAGCGCGGGACAGTTGATCTTTTCCAGAAGCGGCCAGGGATTGCAGCACCAGCCGCCCATGAACATAGCCGCTTCGCTCTCCGGCGCGCAGGCCAGACGCATGTCTCCTTCCGGCATTTTTTCCATGCCGAAGCGCTGGTACAGATGCAGGATCTCTTCGTCCCAGGTCGTAAAAAAGGAGCGGGATTTCAAATAGGCCAGCGCGTCTTCCTCGCTTTGCCAGTAGTTGAGGCGCTTGATCGACTTGGAAGCCAGCGGATGGCCCTCTACGCTGGGGGTCAGGCTGTAGAACTCCTCCGGCAGAAAAATCGGCTCGATCAGGACCATGCCTTGCGGACGAACGCCGAAAAGGGAGGCGGCAATCGTCGAAACCGTGGCGCCCATCGAATGGCCGACCTGCACTTGGTTTTCAATCTTCTGCGCGCGGCAGAATGCGCCCAGATCCTCGGCGATCACGTTCCACTTCAGGCCGCCTTCATGCGGGTCGCACGACCGGTAATTGCAGATGTAAGGCGCCCAGATGGAGTATTCAGGGCCGAATTCTTCAATAATCGGGTGCCAAAGCCAGGGCAGGAAACCGGTGGCGTGGCAGAAGAGGATCTGCTTTTCGCCTCCCGGGTAATGCAGGTAGGGCAGTTCGGCGCCGCCCACGTCCTGATGCTTCAATTCAGGAATGTCTCTCTTCATCAGCAGCCCTTTCTTTTCCGGTGAATCTTCCGCCGCCGGGGCGCGGCCGGGCGGATTTTCAGAAAACAAATACGGCGGCGGCAACCACCGTCGTGTAATGATTATCCATGCAGATTTTCGACTGGGTCACATTCAGCGTACGGACGATCTTGCCGCTGATTTTGAAGATTTCCTTTTTTTCATCCCAGCTCTCATCCACGTTGAAATCGATCCCCAGCGTGGAGGCCAGCA
>CAZVGQ010000031.1:6170-9741 GCA_964626775.1 uncultured Smithella sp.
TTTTCATCCCAGCTCTCATCCACGTTGAAATCGATCCCCAGCGTGGAGGCCAGCATGGCCGCGGCCAGATCTTCGGCGTGGTCGCCGGTTTGTTTTTCCGTCATGCCGAAGGCATGGTGTTCACTGATGTACCCATAGGAGGTTTTGTCGGCGGGGATGGCGCAGCCGACCGACGCGGCCAGAAGCCTTTTGGGCTCGTTTGAGCAGCAGCGGCTCATCACGCAGTAGGTAATGGCGCCCGGCGTCAGCGACTTGAGTCCCTGCGACTTGGGAATCATTTTGCAGCCGGGAGGAAAAATGCTGGACACCTGAACGAGATTGCATTTTTCAATGCCGGCATTGCGAAGGGCGCGTTCAAAGGAATGCAGTTCATCCTTGTGCGTGCCGACACCCTTGGTGAAAAAAATTTTTTTGGGAACGAAATCCTGCATCGATCTCTCCTTTTGAATGGGATGTGGTGCCTCCGGGACGTGGATCAAACACCCATGAAAATCATGGCCGTAATTTACACAAAATTTTCAAGAATGCAAAAGAAAATGATGGGGACGCCCGGACCTGTTTATCTTGCCTGAAACGCAAAAAAAGACTATAGGGAACAGCATCTTCCGTAAAGGATGTCCTCATGAGCAGAATATACGGACTGGCAGTGATTTTCTTTTTCATTTTATCCGGTTGCGTTTCCGCCCCCGACACCATTCGGGATGTCCGGGAGCTGCGCCAGGACCACGCTTTCTATCTGACGGACATTGACGGAGGTTCAGCTCCGCTCCCCGCGGCCCTGCAGGCGCGGATGGACGACGACTACAACACCATTTATTTTTCCGTGTGGCACCAGAGCCGTCCTTTTCACGCCTGGGAGGAAAGAGTCCGCCATGATTTTAAAAGATACAACTTCAGGCCAGGCTACGGCGAGAATAAAAGGCTGCATCCCTCCTCGTGGCTGAAAAAATTACAGCAAAATGCGGCGCTGGACGACTACCCCAACGCGCTTTCCCGCGGGATCACGACCCGAAACACAAATTTGCGGGAGCTGCCCACGAATTCCCCCCACTTCACGAGCGCAAACGGAGACAGCTCCGCCTGGCCTTTCGACAATCTGCAGCGTTCGTCCGTGCCCGCCAACACGCCGGTTTATGTCTGCCACATCAGCGCGGACAAAGCCTGGGCGCTGGTGGAAACCTCCTTTACCTACGGCTGGATTCCGGTTGAAGATTTTGCCCGGATCAACGAAGACTTTGTAAAAACCTGGGAATCAGGGCGCTACGCGGTCATTCTTCGCGACTCCACGTCCGTTCTGGACCGGAACGGCCGCTTCCTTGTGAAGGCGTCCGTGGGCCACATTTTTCCTCTCACGGCGGCGGCGGACGGAAAAATTCAAATCTGCGTCGCGGCGGCGGATCAAAACCGGCAGGCGGTAATCCGGCAGGGTTTCGTCCCGGCGGAAGCGGCCGCGGCCAAGCCGCTGCGCTTCACCCCGGCCAATGCGGCCCGGATCGCCAACGAGCTGATCGGCGAACCTTACGGCTGGGGCGGCCTTTACGGCAACCGCGACTGCTCGGCCATGACCCGTGATTTTTTCGCCGTCTTCGGCATCTGGCTGCCGCGGCACTCGGAAGACCAGGTGAAGGAAGCGGGCGCCACCATCGACCTGCGGGGCCTGTCGCCTGAAGAAAAAGAAAGAATCATCATGGAAAAAGGCGTCCCGTACCTTAGCCTGCTGTGGCGCAAGGGGCACGTGATGCTGTATATCGGCGC
Organism: uncultured Smithella sp.; assembly: GCA_964626775.1. Taxonomy (GTDB): domain Bacteria; phylum Desulfobacterota; class Syntrophia; order Syntrophales; family Smithellaceae; genus UBA8904. The sequence goes on from CAZVGQ010000031.1 coordinate 7,926, forward strand.
TCCGCAAGGCCGGGCGCTCATCTTCCACAACATCTGGGGCATCCGGACGAAGGACTTGCAGGGGCGTGAAGGGCGAAAAATCATCGGGCAGGCGGTGATTACCGGCCTGAAGCCGGGCCAAGAGCTTTCGGATATGGACACGGCAGCCGGCTCTTTGCTGGACAACATCGCCGCCATGAACATCCTGTCCGCGGACGTCCGGGAGGCGCCGGCGCCATGAACAAATACAAAATCGTTCTCGAGTATGACGGCACCAACTACAGCGGCTGGCAGGCGCAGAAAAATGCGAAAAGCATCCAGGAAACACTGATCGGGGCGGCCCGAAAATTTCTGGGCGCTCCGGCGGAATTGCAGGGAGCGGGACGCACCGACGCCGGCGTCCATGCGCTGGGTCAGGTCGCCCATTTGGAATGCGCCCGCAAGGTCAACGGCGACGCCCTGAGGATGGGACTGAACGATCTGCTGCCGGCAGGCATCAACATTCTAAGGGTGGAAAACGCCCACCCGAGGTTTCACGCCCGCCATTCGGCCGTGAGCCGCAGCTACCTGTATCTGATCGCGACCCGGCGCACCGCCTTCGGCAAAAAATATGTCTGGTGGATCAAAGACAGCCTTCACATCGGCAAAATGCGGCAGGCGCTGAAGGTTTTTGAAGGCTTTCATGACTTTTCCTCCTTTGCCGACAAAAGAATGGAAAAGGGCGCTTCCACCACCGTGCACCTGGAATCCGCGCGGCTTGAAGAATTCGGGCAAATTATCGCGATGCGCCTGGTCGGCTCTCACTTTCTGTGGAAAATGGTGCGGCGCATCGTCGGCATGACCGTCGAGGTTGGACGCGGTCAAGCGACAACCGGTGACCTGGCCGGAATGCTGAAAAACTTTTCCGACATTCCCGCCCGCCACACGGCTCCGCCCTCCGGGCTTTTTCTGGAAAAAGTTTTATATGAAGGCGACCGGCTGCCGGATATTCAGCCGCCGCTTCATCTGCTGTAAACCCCGGCCCCGCCCAAACGGTCCTGAATCCATATTTTCAAAGAAAAACATTGACATACTGGGGGAACTTTCCTATATTCCCGTCGCCGGTAAAGACGCTTTCGATTGCGTCATACGCTTTTAAAAAGAGTCCCTGACCCGGCGGACGGACATCAGGATTGTTGCCTTTCCTGCTGAATCGATTCAACATCATACACCCTTCAACCCAAGATACGTCAGGCAGCCCTATGCAAGAGGTTAAGAAAAAAGAACGGACACCGCTGGCCACCCTCAAAGACCTGATCAGCCGCAACCGCGAGTTCGACATCATCGATCTCTTTTCCGACATGCATCCGGCCGACATCGCCGACCTGATCGACGAGCTCGATGAAGAAGACCGCCTGCATCTCTTCACGCTGCTGGATGTGGACAAAGCCTCGGACGTTATTCTGGAGCTGTCGGACAACTCCAGAGAACAGCTCATCGAAGACCTGTCCAACGAACAGCTCACCGACATCATCGAAGAAATGGAGTCGGACGACAAGGCGGACATCATCGCCGAACTGTCGGACGATCAGGCCAGAGCCGTTCTCGACGCCATCGAGCCGGAAGAATCCCAGGAAGTCCAGGAACTGCTCCGATACGCCGAAGACACGGCCGGCGGCATCATGCAGTCGGAGCTGGTCTCCGTCGGCAGACAGGCCACCATCAATGACGCCTTCCAAGCGGTCGTGGACGCCAAGGACGACATGGAAAATATCCACAATATCTTTGTCGTGGACGATGAAAACAAGCTGGTCGGGACGGTGCCCCTGCAGAGCCTGATCACCATGAAGCGCTTTAC
>CAZVGQ010000032.1:0-9644 GCA_964626775.1 uncultured Smithella sp.
TAAAGTGAGCTCTTCCATACAAAACTATTTCCCTGATGTCAACTCGCAAAATGCACGCGGACGAAATTGAAGAAAAAACACAGCAATAATGATGGTCTGCAATAAAAATAAACGGGAAGTGAATAAGGAGGGGTCGAGCGTCCCCGGAACACTTGTCCTTCCGGGAACGCTCTGTTGTAGCAATGGCCCGAAGGCCGTTTGAAATCAGGCTGCTTCCAGCTTAACCGCGCAGACCTTGTATTCCGGAATCTTGCCGATGGGATCCAGCGCCGGATTGGTCAGGAAATTGACGGGCGCCTCGTTGAAATGGAAGTTCATGAAGATCGATCCGGGCGCGCTCTTTTCCGTAATCAGGGCTTTGGCTTCCACCTTGCCGCGCCGGGACGATACTTTGACCTTCTGTCCGTCGGCTATGCCCAGTTTCCCTGCGTCTTCCGGATGAATTTCCACCAAACTTTCGGGGTAGCGTTCGGCGGGCCCTTTGGCGCGCGTCGTCATCGTGCCGGTGTGGTAATGATAGAGGACTCGCCCCGTCGAAAGCAGGAAAGGATACTCCTGATCCGGCAGTTCAGCGGGCGGGATATACTCGATCGCCGTAAACAGTCCCAGCCCCCGAGAAAACTTGTCTTTGTGCAGGAATTTGGTCCCCGCGTGCGCGGCGGTCGGGCAGGGCCACTGAATGCCTTCTTTTTCCAGACGGTCATACGTAATGCCGGCGTAGCTGGGCGTCACCGTCCTGACCTCCTCAAAAATTTCCTGCGCGGACGCATAGGTCATCGGATAGCCCATTTCGTTGGAAATGCCGCAGATGATCTCCCAGTCCGTTTTGGCCTCTCCGGGCGGCTCCAGCGCTTTGCGAACACGCTGCACGCGCCGTTCGGTGTTGGTAAAGGTCCCTTCCTTTTCGGCAAAGGCCCTGGCCGGCAGAACCACGTCCGCCATCTGCGCCGTTTCGGTCAGAAAAATATCCTGCACGATCATCAGGTCCAGCTTCTTAAGCTCTTTTTGGACATGCTGCAGATCCGGGTCGGAAAGCAGGGGATTTTCACCCATGATGTAAAGCGCTTTGATTTTTCCACTGCCGGCCGCCGCCATGATCTCCATCAGGGTCAGGCCTGGCTTGGGGGAAAGCGCCGCTTTCCAGGCCGCCTCAAATTTCTTGCGGACGTCGTCATTGGGAACCGGCTGGTAGGCCGGATACACCGTGGGCAGCGCGCCCATGTCGCAGGCGCCCTGAACGTTGTTCTGGCCGCGCAGCGGATTCACGCCGCCTCCCTCGATGCCTACGTTGCCGCACAGCATGGACAGATTGGCCGTGCTCTTCACGTTGTCCGTGCCGGTGATGTGCTGCGTGATGCCCATGGCGTAAATGATGGAGGCGCGGCCGGCCTGCGCATACAGGCGGGCCGCTTTTTTCAGATCTTCGGCCGGCACGCCGGAAATTTTTTCGACGGCCTCGGGCGTGTACTTGGCGACCACTTCCTTGAGCGCCTCAAATCCTTCGGTGCGCCCCGCGACGTATTCCTTGTCGTGAAGGTCTTCCGCGATGATCACGTTCATCAGGCCGTTGAAGACCGCGACATCCGTTCCCGGTTTTTGCCTCAGCCAGATGTCCGCGTATTTCACGAGGTCGATTTCCCGCGGATCGATGACGATCAGCTTCGTTCCGTGCTGACGGACGGCCCGCTTGACCTTCGCGCCGATCACGGGATGGTTTTCCGTCGTGTTGGTTCCCGTGGCCAGGATTAAATCCGTATATTCCAGTTCGTCGATCGAATTGGTCATGGCTCCGCTGCCGAATGTGGCGGCCAGACCGGCCACCGTCACGGAGTGTCAGAGCCTCGCGCAGTGATCAATGTTGTTGGTGCCGATGACCCCTCTTAAGAATTTCTGGAACAGATAGTTTTCCTCGTTGGTGCAGCGCGCGGAAGACAGGCCGGCAATGCTGTCCGGGCCGTTTTCCTTTTTGACCGCCGCCAGCCTCTCCGCGATGAAGGCGTATGCTTCGTCCCAGGTGGCCGCCTGGAAATCTTCGCCTTTCTGACGGCGAATCAGCGGTTTGGTGAGCCGGTCGGGATGGGAAATAAAGTCCATGCCGAAACGGCCCTTGACGCAGAGACTGCCGTCATTGGGCGGACCGTATTCGCGGTTGCCCATGACCTTGACGATTTTATTGTCCTTTGTGAAGAGGTCGATCTGGCAACCGACGCCGCAGTAAGCGCAGGTGGTGCGGGTTTTCGTGAGTTCCCAGGGACGGCCGGCGAACTTCGCCTGCTTGAAGGTAATGGCGCCCGTCGGACAGACCTGCAGGCATTCGCCGCAGAAAACGCAGGACGAATCAATGTAATCCGTATCAAAGGCCGGGCCGACCTTCGCGTAGGATCCGCGATTGGCGAAATCCAGCACTTCATTGACCTGAATTTCATTGCAAGCCCGGATGCAGCGACCGCAGAGAATGCACTTGTTGAGGTCTCGGGTAATCATGGTGTTGGAGTTGTCCATCTCGTAGCCGTGATGCTCGATGGGGAAGCGGGGTTTGTCTATCTGCAGCCAGTACACCAGGTCCTGCAGTTCGCAGGCGCCGTTTTGCTCGCAGGTCAGGCAGTTGTGGTCGCCGGACGACCACAAGAGCTCCACGATCATTCTCTGCGCGGCGCGAATGGCCGGCGTGTTGGTGCGGATCACCATGCCGGGGGTAACGGGCGCGCAGCAGGAGGCGACATAGCTTCTCGCGTTCTCCACTTCCACGACACAAACCCGGCAGGCGCCCACATTGGTTGTCTTGGAATAATGACAAAGCGTGGGGATGTAAATACCCTGATTTCTTGCCGCCTCCAGAATCGTTTGCCCGGGGTCCGCCGATACTTCCTGTCCATCAATTGTCACTGTAATCTTCGTGTCCATGTATTCTTTCTCCAGTTTCAAAAAATCAATATTCGAATAAGCTTTCAGTGGATCATCATAACTGACCATGAGTTTTTATAGACAACCTCACCCTTTGTCAATTCTATCAATTATGACTTATATCAATAGTGGCACATATTGCGGATGCTTATGAAAAAAGATATGCTGCGCTTCAAAAAACAGATACTTTTCGCCGGAAAAAACCATGTAAAAGTCATGGAAAATTGACGTATTCAAAGTCACGGATAGGCAGAATCAGGAATTTGCCGTTCATTTGGGGGAGACGCCATGTCCAGAGAATTGATGAACACCAAAGAAGTCGCCCGATATCTCGACATTCATGAAAAACAGGTTTACCTGCTCATCAAGGCGGGGAAGATTCCCTGCACGAAGATCACCGGCAAATGGATTTTCCCCGTCAAACTCATTGACGAGTGGCTGCAAGACAGCATCGCAGAGGGCCTTCAAAAGGCCGGGAAAAAAATCCATTCCGTCGAAGGTTCGCTTCTGGCATCGGGAAGCAACGATCCCGTGATGGACATCCTGCTTACGACCGTCAAAAAATATCATCCCGCCTTCACCATTTTTTCCGCAAATACCGGCAGCGTCAACGGCTTGAAAGCGCTCAACGCCGGGCTCACGGATATTGCTTTTTCCCATCTTTTTGATCCCCGGACCGGCGATTATAACATCCCATTTTTAAAAGCGTATTGCCCGAATCATCAACCGGTGGTCATTAATTTGTTTTACCGCCGGGTCGGTTTTCTGGTGGGGCAGGCCGGGAAAAAAATCTTTAACGGATGGCAAAGCCTGGTGGACCGGCGGATTCGCTTCGTCAACCGGCAAAACGGATCAGGCATTCGAATGCTGCTGGATGAAGAGTTGGGGAAAAGGGGCATCGCCCCGGGAGAGATTACCGGCTATGATGCCGAAGTCTATACGCACCTGGAGGTCGGGCTTTCCATCGTTTCGGGCGAGGCCGACGTCGGAATCGCATCGGCCGCGGCGGCAAAAATATTTGACCTCAAATTCCTGCCCCTGACCAGCGAACGCTTTGACATGATTCTGGATCAAAAGACCTTTTTTGAGCCGGCCGTTCAGGCGTTTATCGAAACCCTTCAGTCGGACGCCTTCCGGAAGCGCGTCGAAAAGATCGGCAATTACGATTTCAGGGATTCCGGCCGAATCCTGCATTCGGCCTGACCGGACGGATGTCCGGCCAAAGTCCTTCCGGCCACGCGCAACGCTACCGAAGGGTGTTCCAGACGCAGAGCGCCATCGGCTCGTAGCCCTTGTCCTGCAGAATCATGTCCAGATGGACCAGACTGATCGCGGAAACATCCATGTCGCGGGATAAAACGCGTCCGACGCGGTAAAGCGTCACCAGGTATTTTTTGCATTGACTGCAAATAAACGCCGATTCCTGGGTTTTGTTCTCGACATAATAATATTCCATTCCGCTCTGGGCCTCTTTCTCGCAGTAGGGACAGATGACCCGGGTATAGCGCCAGTCCTGCCCGCACGAACTGCAATGCAAAAACCGCTTGCCGCCCTGTTCTTCGATGAGAGCGATGGACGGAAATGCGCCGCAAACCGGGCAGTAGCCCTTTTCCCAGGCATAGTCCCCCAGAGACCTCGCCACCTCTTTTGATCTCGCCTCGAGAACTACGCGGGCCACCAGACTCATTAAAAAAGAAGCGTTGGAGGGCGACGCATCCGGATTTTTCCGCGCCGCGCCGTCTTCCGCGTTCGCGGCGGTTTTCAGAAAATCCGCCGGCCGGATCTTTCCCGCCGCAATCCATTGCCTCAGGTGATTCATGTCGCCGGCCAGCGAAGGCAGGCCTTCCCCAACAGCGTCCGCCAGGGCCAGAGCAACTTCTTTCAAATCATCTCCGCCCGGAAACAAATCGATCTGGCGGTTGACGGGAACCCCCGCACGCAGCCGTTCCGGATCGATCGTTGAACAATCCAGCGCCGGCAGCGCGAGGCTTTCCGCAAGCTTTCTTTGCAGGGTAATCACCGGCCGAAAGGCTTTCAGCAATTCAGCGGACTGCGGATTTTGCTCCAGGGCGCGGTCAAAAATCTGATCCATGACGGATGCTTCTGTAGGGTCTGCCATTGTAAATACCTTGCTACGCCTGATGTCCGTGGGCGTCATTTTTCTTTTCTTCGCCCCAGGCCACCAGCTTGCCTTCATGATCCATCTCCTTCACCCACTTCGGATGAAGCATCGTCAAAACCTTCTTGTCCATCCAGCCCGTAACCATCGCATCCACCGACCCCGGGTTCCCGATGGTCCCCAAATACAGGTGAATGAAAAAGAATGCAAAGATGGCCACAAAACCCAACGCATGCAGCGGGTACATCCACCGCACCAATCCCGTCGGCAGGTTGGTCGGAAACCACATGATCAATCCGGTCAAAATCATGATCACGCCAAATCCCGCGACTACCAGAAAAAACGCCTTCTGGCCGGGATTGTATTTCCCGGTCTCGGGAACTTTATCCACATGCCACAGGTAGCCCCCGGCGGCCTTGATCCACTCCAGATCCTCCGGAAATACAAATACGCCCGCTTCTTTCCACCACAAACGAATCACTAAAATCAGCGAAACGGCAAATACCAAACCGGTAAAGTTGTGAACCAGTTTCAAACTCTTCAACCCGCCAAACAATAACCCAATAAAATTAAAGGTCTGGAACATCATCCCCAGCCCCGTCAAACACAACAGCAAACAGGAAATGGCCAGCATCCAGTGCAAGATTCTTTCATAGCTGTCGGTGACCTGTACGTATCCTTTTTTCATAACTCTATTCTCCTCCCTTCTGTTCCTGGCCGTCTTCTTTCGGCGTCTTCGGCCCGTGAATCATGTAGTGCAGAAAGGCTCCTCCCAATACACCGCCCGCCGCCAGTAAACTCAGGGGCTTTAACAGGTCTTTCCAGATGATCACGGAGAGCGGTACTTTCGGATCGACCGGCAGCGCTTCATAAACTTCCGGTTTGTGTTTCAGAACATAAATGACGTGCGTTCCGCCCACGAATTTGTCGCCGTAGACATTGGCGTCACCGCCCAGTTCCTTGACCCGGGCATAGGCTTTTTTGATCATCGCGTCTTTGTCGCCGATGGTCAGGGCGCCGGTCGGGCAGGACTTCACGCAGGCCGGCGCCTGGCTTTCGCGGATGCGGGAATAACACAGATCGCATTTGTATACCTTGTCCGTTTTTGCATCATACTTGGGAATGTGGAACGGACAGGCCGCCACGCATTCCTTGCAGCCGATGCACTTGTCGTGATGAATCCCGACGGTTTTCAGCGGCGTATAGTACAGCGAACCGCTGGGGCAAACCTTTACGCAGGCGGCGTCGGTGCAGTGCATGCAGCCGTCTTTGCGGAAAAGCCAATCGAACTTTCCATCCTTGTCTTCATATTCCTGAAAGCGGATCAGCGTCCAGGTATTCCACTGAAGATCCGGCGGATTCTGATAGCTGCCCCACTGCTTGGTTCTCAGGCCCGGCATTTCATTCCATTGCTTGCAGGCCACCTGGCAGCCCCGACAGGCGGTGCACAGCGTGGTATCGATAAGTTTCACAAGTTGAGGTGTCGTCATGGTCTATTCCCTCCTATAACTTAACAACGTTGACCATGAACGCCTTGTACTCGGGACAGAAGGTGTTCGCGTCGCCAACGGTTGGGGTTAATACGTTCGTGCTGTCTCCGCCGTCTTTGGGGAAGAGCCAGCCGTAGTTGAAGGGGAGGCCCACCTGATGAACCGTTTTGCCTTCCACCATAAAAGGCTTGAAGCGCTTCGTCACCATGGCCACGCAGGGCGCTTCGCCGCGAATCGAGGTCACCTTGATTCGTTCGCCGTTTTTAATTTTCAGCTCCTTGGCCAGTTCATCGCCAATCTCCACGTAGAGTTCCGGCATGGCTTCCAGCAGCCAGGCCTGCCAGCGGGTCAAAGCGCCGGTGCACCAGTGCTCCGTGCAGGAGTAGGTCGTGCAGACGTAGGGGAACTTCTCGCTGGCGCTCGCGACCTTATCCATATCGCTTTTGAAGATTTCAGCGGCCGGATTGATCCGCTGTGAAGACATGGGGTTTTTCGCCAGCGGACTTTCCAGCGGTTCGTAGTGCTCGGGGAACGGCCCTTCGGCCATGCCGGGTCCGAACAGAGCGCCCAGACCGTCTTTCTGCATGATGAAGGGATATTTCCCTTTTGCTCTGTCCGCCATGGGCGGCCACGGGCCGTCCGGTACGTCGCCCACCCATTTGTCGCCCGTCCATTCCAGCAGCTTGCGCTTGGGATTGTAAGGCTTGCCGTTCACATCGCAGGACGCGCGGTTGTAGAGGATGCGGCGGTTGACCGGCCAGGCAAACGACCAGTTGGGGAAAAGCCCCAGTCCGGTAGGGTCTTCCTTGCCGCGGGATTTCATCTTGTTGACGCTGTCCGCGGTAAAACTGCCTGACATAATCCAGTTGCCGCAAGCCGTGGAACCTTCGTCTTTGAGCATACCGAAGGTCGGCACCAGTTGACCTTTTTTAAACTCGGTCTTGGTCTTTTTGGCTTTGTCTTCAATCACCGTGTCTTTAGTGAAGCGTCCGTTGATCTGCTGCGCCACCTTTAAAACATCCATGCTTCCCTTTTTGTCCAGATAATCCCATTTGAGATTGACGATGGCTTCCGCGTTGGGACCGCCTTCCTTTTCGTAAAGCTTTTTGACGGCATCCAGAATCTTGATTTCGATTTCGCCCACGGGAATCGCGTCGCCGGGCGCTTCGGCCGCCTTGTATTTCCACTGCACCCAGCGGCCGGAGTTGCTCTGCGATCCTTCCTTCTCCATTGAGGCGGAAGCGGGCAGGAGGAAGCATTCCGTCTTGATCTTGGCGGGATCGACGCCGGGGCCTCTCCAGAATTCGTAGGTTTCGTTGTTGAAGATATTTTCGCCGATCAGCCAATCCAGATTTTCAAGTGCCTTGCGGACCTTATTGGAATTCGGCGTGCTCACGGCCGGATCCGCGCCGATGGCAAAAAAGCCCTTGATCTTGCCGGCGTACATCGCATCGAACATGTGCATGGTCGAATAGGCTTTTCCGTCGTCAATCTTGGGCATCCAATCATAACCAAAATCGTTGCTTCGGGTTGCTTTGTCATCCCACAACGCTTTGAGGAAGCTGACAAAGAAATTCGGATAATTCGAATAGTAGTTGGCCGATTGCGGATCCTTGGACACCGGCGTGTATTTATGCAAATATTCTTCCAGCGTAGTGAGCGACGCAGGCAGCATCTTCAGATAACCGGGCAGATTACCGTACAAAATGCAATGGTCTGTGGACCCCTGAACGTTGGGTTCGCCGCGCAGCGCGTTGATGCCGCCGCCCGCGATGCCCATATTGCCCAGAAGAAGCTGAATGATCGACATGGTGCGAATGTTCTGGCTGCCGACCGTATGGTGCGTCCACCCCAGCGCGTAGCATTCCGTTCCCGCCTTGTCCGGCACGCCCGTGGAGGCGTAAATCTCATAAACCTTGAGCAGATTTTCCTTGGTCACGCCGGTAATGCTGGAAACCTTATCCAGCGTGTAACGCGAGTAATGTTTCTTGAGCAACTGGAAAACGCTGCGGGAATGCGTGAGGCTCATGTCCCGTCGGGGAATTCCGCTGCCGTCTTTTTCAAACACCCAGGTGTCCTTGTTGTATTTGCGTTTTTTGGCGTCGTATCCCGAGAACAGACCATCCCTGAAAGAAAATCCGCTGTCCACGATAAACGACGCGTTGGTGTAGTTAACGACATAATCCTTGAAGAACTTCTTGTTTTCCAGAATGTAATGAATCATCCCGCCCAGGAAAGCGATGTCCGTGCCGGAGCGAAGAGGGACATGGAAATCGCAGCGGGCGGATGTCCGGGTATAGCGGGGATCGACATGAATGATGGTCGCGCCTTTTTCCTTGGCTCTCAAAATCCATTTGAATGCGATGGGGTGATGCTCGGCGGCATTGCTGCCCATAATCAAAATGACATCGGAATTCTTTAAATCACAGTAATGGTTCGTCATGGAACCGCGTCCGAACGACTCTCCCAGAGCCGCTACAGAGGGGCTGTGTCAGACCCTGGCCTGATGGTCGATGTAAACCAGGCCCAACGCCCGGGATTTGACGCTGATCAGCCAGCACTCTTCGTTGTCGACGTTGGAACTGCCGTAGTGGCCGATGTTCTCACAGCGGTTAACGAGTTCCCCCTTGGCGTTTCTCTTGACAAAGCCCTTGTCCCGCGTGTCCTTGATCAGACGGGCCATGCGCTCAAGCGCAAAGTCCCAGTCTTTTTCCTCCCATTCGGTTCCATACGGCTTTCGGTAAAGAACCTTCTTAAGACGATGCTTGTTGGCCTCGGTCAGGTCAAAGAACCCGGCGCCCTTGGCGCAAAGCGAGCCTTCATTAATGGGATGATCCGCGTCGCCTTCGATGTTGAAAATTTTCCCCGTGGCCTTGTCCACGCTGCAGACCAGACCGCAGCCGACGGAGCAGTAACAACAAATCGTTGTCACCTGTTTGGCAATTTTAATCCGATTCATCTTGCCGAGTTCATCGGCATAAGCCTTGGTTGGATTCAGGTTGAGCCCCAGACTCGACAGGGCAGCCCCTCCTCCAATGGCGCCGGTCATGGTTAAAAACCCTCTTCTTGTAATTTGCATAAAATTCCTCCCGATACGTGTGTCTTTTTTGATCTATGTCATACGTGGCATA
>CAZVGQ010000033.1:0-1860 GCA_964626775.1 uncultured Smithella sp.
TTAAGGTTCTCTCGGGTAGAAGCCCATGGTCAACTCGTATACGCCCGACGAAAGCCGCTTTTCCATTTGAAAATTCATTCGTTCGAAAAGGCGGAGCATGGCTTTGTTTTCCGCCAGCACCGTGGCGGAAAATCCCAGAAGCCCGTCCCGCTTCGCGATTTCGGTGAGGTAATCGAGGAGCACGATGCCGATGCCGCGGTTCTGCCAGGTGTCGCCCACCAGGAAGGAGGCCGCGGCCGTGTGGGTGTCCGTGTCAATGATGTACTGGCCCATGCCCACGATCTCTTCCATGCCCTGCCGCTCCTGGATGGCGAGCATCAGCATTTCTTTCGAGTAATCGATGATCACGTACTTTTGAAGGATGTTATGGGGCATGTGGACCATGTTGGTGAAAAAGCGCGTGTAGATGCTCTTGTCCGAAAGTGAGTACAGAAAGGCCTTGATGATTCCCTCATCGCTGATTTTGACGGGGCGAAGGAACAACGGGAGGCCGGTCCGCGTGGAGCGGTAGGTTTCCAGATGCTCGGGATACACGCCCGTTGTTCCGGGGATAAACGCCTGGTCGCGGTAGATGAGGCCCCGCTCGCGCGCCTGTTCCACCAACCAGGGGCGGAATCTCGGGTGCGCAATGGAAATGAGAGCCATGGCGCGTTCACGGATGTTTTTCCCATGCAGGTAGGCCGTTCCGTATTCCGTGACCACATAGTGCACGTCACCCCGGATGAGCGTGGCCGACGCGCCGGCGGAAAGGCAGGGGACGATGCGGGAGTGGGCCATATCGACCGAGGTGGAACGCATGGCTAAAATGGACTTGCCGCCTGGCGCAAGCGCCGAGCCCCGCATGAAATCCGCCTGTCCTCCCACGCCGCTGTAAAAGATTCAGCCGATGGATTCGGCGGTGGCCTGTCCCGTGAGATCGATTTCCAGCGCGGAGTTGATGGCGGTCATGTTGGTCTGCCGGCCGATGACAAAGAGGCTGTTGGTATAGTCGATCGGCCTGAACTCAAACGCCGGATTGTCATTGAGGAATTTGTAAGTGTCGCGGCTCCCCATGCAGAACGACGCGACGGTTTTTTTGCGGTCCAGGGATTTCTTCGCGTTGGTCACGACGCCTTTTTTCATGAGATCGATGATGCCGTCGGTGAGAAGCTCCGTGTGTACGCCCAGATCCCTCTTTCCCGAAAGATGGGCCAGAATGGCGTTGGGCATGGTTCCGTATCCCACCTGAATGGTGTCGCCGTCCTGCACGATGCGCGAGACATAGGTTCCGATCTTTTCGGTCACTTCGCCGGGCGGATCGGGCGTGTATTCCAGAATGGGCTCGTCGTGGGGGAGGATGAAATCCACGTCGCGGATATCCACCATGGCATCGCCGCGAACGCGCGGCATGTGCCGGTTGACCTGCGCGATGACCAGACGGGCCTGCTCCACGGCGGATTTGACGATGTCCACGCTCACGCCCAGGCTCATCAGGCCTTCTTCGTCCGGCGGCGAGAGCTGCACCAGCGCGACATCGATGGTGATGATTCCGCGGCGAAAGAGGGAAGGGATTTCCGAAAGGAACGTCGGCGTGTAGTCGGCCAGCCCTTCATTGACCATCTGCCGGGAGCTGTCGCTGATGAAAAACGAATTGTGGCGAAAGTTAATTTTGAACTTTTTGTTGGCGTAGGGAGCCACGCCAAGGGTCCAGATGTGAATGATCTGCGTCCCGTAAATGGTGTGGGGCGTGTTTTCCACGTAGCGGATGAGCGAGCCCAGCAGGTTCTGCGGTTCGCCGCAGGCCGTGCCGATGAAGATGGAATTGCCGCGGCGGATGCGTCCGAAAAGGTCTTTTTCGGGGACGAATTTTTCCGGGTAGCG
>CAZVGQ010000033.1:1960-6077 GCA_964626775.1 uncultured Smithella sp.
TACAAGGATCAGCAGATTATCTTTAAAGAGGGAACATTTGGCGACTGGATGTATGTCATTGAAGAAGGGGCCGTGGAGATCTCCCGGATCGTTGATGGAAAAAAGATCGTTATCGCAATCCTGAAGGCGGGAGAAATCATCGGAGAGGTGGCCTATATTTCCAAAGAGGGGCGTTCCGCGACGGCAACCGCGGTGGGCAAAACAACAATCGGAATGATCGACCGGGAATTTTTTGACAGAGAGTTCAATGGAATTTCCAGTGATTTCCAGATGATCCTGAAATCCATGGCCCAGCGTCTGAGAGAAACGACCAATCAACTGATGAAACTTCAAAACCAGGTCAAAAAATAGCAAACACTTTTTAACGTTTGATCATTCCAGCAGGATTTCCGGCTTCATTTTAAAGCCGCGCAGGAAGTCGGAAACCGGCATTCTTTTCTTTCCGGCCAGCTGAATCTCTTTCAAAACAACATAACCGCCGGAGGCTGCCACGGGCAGCCCTTCGGGAGTGGCCGCGGCGATAAAACCGGGCGGTTCCTGCGGCGAATCCGGTTTTACCGCGGCGGTAAAAATTTTCAGGGCCTGCCCCTCCAGAAACGTATAGGCCGCGGGTGACGGATTCAGGCCGCGGATCAGATTGACAATGTCGCCTGCGGGGTTACACCAGCAAATCCTGCCGGTTTCCCGGTTCAGGCGGGGCGCGAAGGTTGCGCGGGAGGAGTCCTGCTTTTGTCTTCGGGCGTCGCCGGAGACGACCTGATCGATCGTTTTGACGAGCAGCGCCGCGCCCTGAAGAGCGAGCCGGTCATGCAGTTCACCGTAAGTCTCCGTTTTGCCGATGGGCGTTTGCTCCTGGGTCAGGATATCGCCGGAATCCATTCCTTCATCCATCAGCATAATGGTTACGCCGGTTTGTTTTTCACCCCGAATGATACTCCAGTTGATCGGCGCCGCTCCCCGGTAGGCGGGCAGAAGGGAAGGGTGAATGTTCAGGCAACCGAGCGGCGGGAAGTCAAGGACGGCTTTGGGCAGAATCTGTCCGAAAGCCGCCACAACCACCAGATCGGGGCGAACTTTGCCGAGGACTTCCAGAAAAGACGGGTCTTTTACGCTTGCCGGCTGCAAAACCGTGAGGCCGAATTTTTGCGCCATGTGCTTCACGGGCGGAGCGGTTTCCTTTTTTTCCCTTCCCGCGGGGCGGTCCGGTTGGGTGACGACCGCGGCGATCGGGTAGCCGCTGCCATAAAGCATTTCCAGCGCCGGCAGGGCAAAAGCCGGAGTGCCCATGAAGAGAATGCGTGGTTTTGTCGCCATGTCGGGTCCTTGTTGTTTTCGTGATCCTATATGGAATTGTGGGGTTTGTGTCAAGAATTACCGGTGACCGGCGGTTTTATGGCATTTTCCTGTTGTCAATTTTAATTTCATGCTTTATATTGAATCCAACGAAACGATTCTCATGACCAGTGGATCTTTCACGAAAGGAGATGAAGCATGAAGACATACGCCATTAAGTATGTGGAGTTGGCCGAGCAGCATGCGGGAAGAATGGCCAAAAGATGGGCAATGGACGTCCAGAACAATGCCCGAACAAAAAGATACAAGAATCTGGATGAAGAAAGCATTATTAACCAGGGCGTCAAATTTTACCACAATTTCAGTAAAATGTTTGCCGAGGACAAAATAAGCGAATCGACCCTGAAATATTTTCGCACATACGCCCAGGAAAGTTTTGCCATGCAGATTCCCATGGATGAGGCGGTCTATGCATTGATTCTTTTAAGAAGACATACCTGGCTTTATGCGGAGTTCCAGACCATCTTCAGCTCCGGCATCGATCAGCGGCAGGCTCTGGATACCCTGAGCCGGACGATCCTGCTTTTTGACTACGCGATTTATGAAGTCACCAAGGAATATCAGGTATTGATGAAAAAGGGAAAAGGCAAAAAATAATTTCCACGCCCCCTTATACGCAAAGGATGCAAGAGAGGAGAAAGGATTATGGTAGAATATATTAAGCTGCTGGATGTGCTGGAAGCCAATATTGATGAGATCGCTGCGCACTGGGCCGCCGATGTCAAGAAAAATAAGCGAACGGTTCATTATAAGGATATTCCCGATGAGAAGCTTGAACTGCAGGCCATTAAATTCTACAGCCAGCTGCGGAATATGATCGTTGCCCCCAACCGTCTGGAAAAGGCGCAGGAATTCTTCATGCACTACGCGAGAACCTGCTACGAAATGGGCGTTCCGCTGCATGAATCCATCTACGCCCTGAACATGATGCGCCGCCATATGTGGCTCTACGCGGAATTTCAGGCGATTTTTATCAACGCCATCGAGCATAATCAGGCCATCGACTCCGTGATGCGGATTATGCTGCTTATCGATTACGCGGTGTATGAAATCACACAATACTATCAGGATCGCATTCGGCTGGAGACCAAACAGCAGTGTTAGCGTCCCGCGGGGCAGACTGATTTGAACGGACCCGACCGACGGCAGCGGATGTTTCGCTGCCGTTTTTTATGGGTTTTCTTCACATGAAATTTTCCGGGTCCACATCCACCGTGATTTTCACCGTGCTCGTGGCGTGCTTCTTGACAAGCCGGGCGGCCATGGAATGCATCCGCCGGTTGTCCCTTCCCTTGATCATCATCTGCTGGCGGTGTTCTCCCCGGATTTTCGCCAGCGGCGATTCAGCCGGGCCGACGATCTCCACGAGGTTTTCAAGCCCGGCGCAAAGCGCCCGGGCGTCGCGTCCCAGCTCCCGCGCCGTCTCGTCAAGGGCGGCTTGTTTTGCCGAGGACAGGCGGAGGTTGATGATTTGTCCAAAGGGCGGGTACTTCAGCGCTTTCCGAAACTCGATTTCCTCTTCGTAAAAAGATAAATAGTTGTGGCCGCGCGCATGACGCAGCGCGTAATGCGCGGGGTTGAAGGTCTGAATAATGACGCGCCCCGCCGCTTCGCCTCTTCCGCTGCGCCCCGCCACCTGGGTCAGCATCTGAAATGTTTTTTCCGCGGCGCGGAAGTCCGGCATATTCAGCGACGTATCGGCGGAGACGACGCCCACCAGGGTGATGGACGGAAAATCGTGCCCCTTGGTGACCATTTGCGTCCCCACCAGGATGTCGATTTCGCCGCGTTCCAGCGCGGCCAGAATCTTTTCCTGCGACCCGCGGCGCGTCGTGGTGTCGGAATCCATGCGGCTGACGCGCGCTTTCGGAAACAGGCTTTGCAGTTCGGCCTCCAGTTTCTGCGTGCCCGCGCCGTAATTGAGGATTCGGCCGCCCCCGCAACGGGGGCAGAGCGGGACGGCCCTGCGGCTGTAATCGCAGTAGTGGCATTTTACGACATTTTCCGCCGGATGGCTTTTCAGGGAAACCGCGCAGTTGGGGCAGGAAAAGGTGTAGCCGCAGTCGGCGCAGACGAGAAACGTATCGAATCCGCGCTTGTTGAGAAAAAGAAGCGCCTGTTCCCCGCGGTCCAGGGTGATTCGAAGCGCCGCGACCAGCGCATCGGAGAGGATCGGCGATTTTCCGCCGGTTTCCTTTTGCATTTTCATATCCACGACGTCGATGCGCGGCAGCGGCTGACGGTTGACTCTTTGGGTCAATTCCAGGTGAGCATACTTTCCTATGCGGGCGTTGTAGAAAGTGCGCACGCCCGGCGTCGCCGAACCGAGCACGCAGACGGCGTTTGCGGATTGGGCTTTGACCACGGCAAGGTCGCGGGCGTTGTAGCAGAGCCGTTCGTCCTGCTTGTACGATGGATCGTGCTCTTCATCCACGATGATGATTTTCAGGTTCGGCAGCGGGGCAAACAGCGCCGAGCGCGCGCCGATCACCAGCTGAATCCGGCCCCGCCGGATCTGGCGCCACTGGTCGTAGCGGACGCTCTCGGCGATGCCGCTGTGCATCACGGCGATCCGGTCCGGGTCGAACCGTCCGGTGATTCGGGAGATCAGCTGCGGCGTGAGGGAAATTTCCGGGACCAGATAAATGGCCGTGCCTCCCGCCTTCAGCACGTGGTCGATGGCGCAAAGGTACACTTCCGTCTTGCCGCTGCCGGTCACACCGTGCAGCAGGACGGGATGAAACGCCGCGCTTGCGATAAATTG
>CAZVGQ010000033.1:6177-9522 GCA_964626775.1 uncultured Smithella sp.
TCTCCATCAGCGTGCGGAGCTCCGTAGGCCCTTCTTTCTTCAGGCAATCGGCGACGATTTGCTGACGTGGCGTCAGCTTCAGCGGGGCGGCGTGTTCATTCAGCCGGATGATTTTTTGTGTACGGATGCCCAACTGCTTTTTTTCTTTTTCCAGCAGGTGAATCATACCGGCCACCTGAAGGCTGCGGGCGATCGACGCCGCGTTTTTCAGGCCGGATTTCCGGATCAGATCATGGAAGGCCAAGCCGCCGGGATGCGAATGCAGGATGTTCAAAAGCTTTTTCTGCGCGGGGGTCGGCCTAGCGTTGGGATCGGCGGGCGCGGGAATCAACCAGCGAAGCTCCTTTCTTTCCGGCCCCGAAGGAATCAGCTCGGCCAACGTTTTCCCCAGCGGATAGATGAAATAACTGGAAATCCACCTGTAAAATTTCAGGTCCTCCGCGTCGAACAGCGCCTCTTCGTCGAGGACGGCAACGATTGGTTTGGCATCTTTGAGTTTGCAGTCGGATAATATTTCAACAACAAATCCGGTTCGTTTTCTGAGGCCGAACGGCGCAAAAACGCGTTTGCCGATCCCGACGGCGCTCTGAAGATGGGCCGGAACTTCATAGGTGAAGAGTTTATCGGCCGGAATGTTGACGGCGACGCTTACAAACATGCGCTTTGTTACCACTTTTGGCAAAAAAAGAAAATATCGGATGGAAATGCCGGCCATAAAAAAGCCCCGACTCGCGGGGCTTGTTGAATTCCGGTCCGGTTTTTATTCGCCTTTGAGCTTTTCCATTTTTTCCTGTTTGGTTTTGCAGTCGATGCATTCGGTTGTGACGGGCCTGGCCAGCAGTCTTTTCTCGGAAATCGGGCCGCCGCAGGATTCACAGATGCCGTAAACGCCGTCGTCAATTCTTTTGATGGCTTCCTGCATTTTGACGATGAGTTTGCGCTCGCGGTCGCGGATGCGCAGCTCAAAATTGCGGTCGGATTCCAGAGAGGCGCGGTCGTTGGGATCCGGGAAATTTTCCTTGCCGCTGGTCATTTCCGAAACGGTTTTGCCCGCCTCGTTGAGCAGTTCATTGATTTTTTGAGTCAGCAGTTTGCGGAAGGCTTCGAGCTTTTCCGGCTTTAAAGTCGTTTGTTTTTCCAATGCCGCCACTCCTTATACCTGTAATATTTGAAAGGACCTTTTACCTAATGGCAATAGGTTTGTAAAGCAAAAAAATCATGCATAAAAACCCCCAAAAAAGCCGTGATCCGGCCTGTTCACTGCCCGTTATCTTTCCGGTCCATAGACCGCCAGGACCTTTTCCACGATGTTGGTCGTGGATTTGCCGGCGACTTCCGGAATGATCTCAACCCGTCCTCCCCACTGCCGGATTTCTTTGCGACCGACGACCTGCTCTTCGGCCCAGTCGCCGCCTTTAATCAAAACGTCGGGCATGAGCAGACAAATCAGCTCCAGAGGAGTCGGTTCGGAAAATATCGTTATAAAATCAATGCATTCCAAAGCGGCAAGGACTTCGGCTCTTTCCCTTTCGGGGACCAGCGGCCTTTTGGGTCCTTTGATGGTCTGCACGGAAGAGTCGCTGTTGAGCGCCAGAACCAGAACATCAGCCGTTTTTCTGGCTTCCTTCAGGTAACGGACATGACCCACGTGAAGAATATCAAAGCAGCCGTTGGTAAAGGCGATCTTTTTTCCCTTCTTGCGCAGTATGTCCAGATTTTCCTTTAAGGCGGTTCTGTCCAGAATCTTGTCCATAATGACTCCTTTAAGTTAAAGAACCCTGGCCACCGTCAACGCCGCCACCCGTTTCGCGCCCGACTCAACCAGCGTTTTGGCGCATTCATTGATCGTGGCTCCTGTTGTGTAAACATCATCCACCAGCAGGAAACTCCGGCCGCGGATCTTGTCCTGCCGGGTAGCGGCAAAAGCGCCGGAAATGTTCTTATCCCGTTCGCTTTTGTTCAATCCTGTTTGCGTTAAAGTAAATCTTCGCCTTTTTAGCAAGGAAAAATCGACGGCGACGCCTCGTTTTTTGCTCAAAGCGCGCGCCAGGACAAGCGACTGGTTAAACCGTCTTTCCCGCAGCCGCTGGACATGCAAAGGCACGGGAATCATCGCGTCAAATTCGCTGAAATCGATTCCGGAAAAATCAAAATCGGCCAGAAGGCCTGCCAGCGCCGCGCCGGCCGTCAGGTCCCTTCCGTACTTGAACCGGTGGATCGTATTCAGGATGATTCCCTCATAGGCAACAGCGGCGCGGGCGAAATCGAACCAGCGCGGCTGTTCCATGCAGGAAACGCACAGGTGGTTTCCGGCGGACGAGTCCGGAAATATTATTCCGCAGACCGGGCAGAGGCTTCCATGGAGAAAGGTGATCCGGCAAAGACAACCGGCGCAGAAGAACTCCGGGAGGCCGGAGGGAAGGACACGGGAACAGGCAAGGCAGGTTCTCGGAAAAAAAGCATCGGAGATTTGGAATAGAAACTCACGAAAGATCAAGCCATGTCCTTGTTTAATTTCTTGATTTCCGTTGCGGACTCATCGATCGCCATCCGCGGCGCTTCCCACAGGTTTTCAAGATCGTAGAAAGAGCGGGTGGTTTCCTGAAAGACGGAGATCACCACGTCGTCATAATCCAGCAGGATCCATTCGGCATTGGCCTCGCCTTCCACGCCCAGCGGGCGGATTCCCTCTTTTTTCAGATATTCCTGAACCGCGGAGGAAACGGCCTGAACCTGCCGGTCGGTTGCGCCTGAGCAGATGAGCATGTAATCCGTAAAGGAAGAAATCTCCTGAACGTTCAAGGCAACAATATTTTTCGCTTTTTTCTGTAAAACCGCGTTGATGCATAAAAGCAGCCGCCGGGCCGATTCATTTTTTTTGACTGGCAAAGGTTCCTCCTGATGCATAGGTTTATAGGCTGAAGTCCGAAGACTGAAGGCAAAGAGAAGAGGCGCGTATTGCGACGTCATTCAGATAATGTTAAATGCCGAAGGCGCACCCCCGTAGACCTTCAGCCTTCAACCTTCGGTCTTCAGTCTGTTTCTATATGTCACAAATGCAAAAAGTTGACAACAAGGCATTTTGGACGCCGCGGAACATTGTTCCGGCCAGTGCGCCCGCCGTGTTGTGAATCCTGTTAAGGAGCGCAAGGTTTCGGACCCATTGCCAAAACGCAGGCGGGGACCCGTCTTTTTCACGGAATATGGAAAGGTTTCAGGAATGTTGTGAAAAAAAAATGACTGTGGTACATCAACGCTCCCTGTTGATAACGAAAGGATGTTCGACATGATTCGGAAAGTTCATGTTCACATGCCGTATCCTCTTCTGCCCCGGTATCTGCCGAT
>CAZVGQ010000034.1:0-9334 GCA_964626775.1 uncultured Smithella sp.
TGATGATCAGCGGAACATTGGCCCAGGTTTCCACGTTGTTGAGGACGGTGGGCTTATCGTACAGGCCCCGTTCCACCGCGTGGACGTACTTGGCGCGCGGCTCGCCGGCGCGGCCTTCCACGGAGGCAAACAGGGCGGAGGATTCGCCGCAGACAAACGCGCCCGCTCCCTTGGTAATTTGAATGTCAAAGGAGAAATCCGTGCCCAGAATGTTTTTTCCCAAAAGGCCCATTGCCCGGGCATCCGAAATCGCTTTGGTCAGATGCGTCACCGCAAGCGGATATTCGTTCCGGACGTAGATATAGCCCTGGTTCGAGCCGACCGCGTACGCGCCGATGATCATGCCTTCGATCACGCTGTGGGGGTTTCCTTCCATGAGGCTGCGGTCCATGTAAGCGCCGGGATCGCCTTCGTCGCCGTTGGCGATGACGTATTTGGGTTCGCCATGCGCCCTGCGGACGCCTTCCCACTTGACGGCCGCATGAAAGCCTCCGCCGCCGCGGCCCCGAAGGCCCGCCTTTTTCACTTCGCTGATCACTTGTTCCGGCGTCATTTCGGAGAGCACTTTGCCCAGCGCCTGATAGCCGTTGATGGCGAAATAGTCCTCAATGCGGGAGGGATCGATCATCCCGTTCTGGCCGAAAACCACTCGAAGCTGCTTTTTGTAAAACGGCAGGTCTTCTTCCCGATAGAGCGTTTTTTGCGTTTCGGGATGACGGTAAACCAGCCGGCTGATGATTTCACCCTTGCCGACGGTTTTGGAGATGATTTCCGGAACGTCTTCGACTTTCACATGCTGGTAAAAATACTTGTCGGGATGAATGACGAGCATGGGCCCTTTTTCACAGAAGCCCAAGCACCCGGTGGACAGCACGTTCACGTCGTTCATATTTTGTTTTTTCAACTCGGCTTCCAGCGCTTCTTTCACCTTGAGGCTTCCGGAAGCGCGGCAACCGGTGCCGGCGCAGATCGCGACAAACTTCTTCTTTGGACCGTAGTACAGGGTCAAATTATCTATGATCTGGCGGGCTTGCGTATCCGGATGTTCGTTCATGTCTTCGCCCCCTCTTCGTTGATCTTCTTGATGATTTTATCCACTTTGCTGATGGTCACCTGCCCGTGGTAATCGGCGTTGATCACCACGACGGGGCCCAGCGCGCAGGCGCCTACGCAGTTGACCGTTTCCAGAGAGAACTTGCCGTCCTTCGTGGTATCACCCGGTTTGATGCCCAGCGTGGTTTCAAAACGGTCCTGAAGAATGGCCGCGCCACGGACGTGGCAGGCGGTCCCCTTGCAGATTTTGACGATATGCTTTCCGCGAGGCTTCAAGCTGAAGGCCGTGTAAAACGTCGCCGCCTCATAGACACGGCTGAAGGGCACGTTCATCGCTTTGGCCGCCGTCTTCAGGGCTTCCTTCGGAAGGTAATTGAAGGCCTCCTGAATATCCTGCAACACGGCAATCATGGCGCTTTTGCCGCCACCGTGTTTTTTGACAATCTGTCTGGTTTTTGCTGCAACACTTATCGGTTTCGTCATTTTTTCTCTCACCTCGGTATTCTTTCGATTTCTCTTTTATTCATTGCCGGTTTTGAGAAATTTGGCTTTTTCCACAAGCTTCTGATATTCGACCATCACTCGCTCCTGAATCACCTCAACATCGTCGGGGGTCAGATGACGGAAGCGCCCCTGCGGTTTGAAGTAATCCTTGATCGGTTTGAGCTTTTTGGGCATGTCCGGAGACAGGCGGTAATGGCCGTGTTCCACTTCAAACAGCGGGAAAACGCCCGTTTCCACGGCCAGACGGCCCATGGACACCGCGGTGTGCGTCGGTGTGCGCCAGCCGGTCGGACAGACGGAGAAGCAGTGGATGTAGGAAGGCCCCTGAATGCTTCTGGCCTTTTCGAATTTTCGGATGAAGTCCAGCGGGAAGCTCGGGCAGACGGTGGCCACGTAAGGAATGTTGTGGGCGACCATGATTTCCGGCATGTTCTTTTTCCAGGTTTTCTGGCCAATGCTGACCTTGCCCGCCGGAGCGGTCGTGGTCGAGGCGCCCATCGGCGTGCCGCTGGAGCGCTGAATGCCGGTGTTCATGTAGGCTTCGTTGTCGAAACAAACGTAGATCATGTCGTGGCCGCGCTCCATCGCGCCGGAGAGCGCCTGGAACCCGATGTCCATGGTGCCGCCGTCACCGGCCATGCCAACAACCTTGACATAGCGGTCGTCAATCTTGCCCTTCTTGCGCAGAGCCTTGAGTCCTGCTTCAACGCCGGAAGCCACGGCCGCCGCGTTTTCAAAGGCCACGTGAATCCAGGGCACCTGCCAGGCCGTGGTCGGAAACATGCTGGAGATGATCTCCATGCAGCCGGTCGCGGAAGCGATCACGGTGTTTTGTCCAAGCGCCTTGGCCATGAGCCGCACGGCCAGCACTTCAGCGCAACCGGAGCAGGCGCGATGACCGGACGAAAGCAGTTCCTGCCGGTTGATCAGCCGCGGGGCAAACAAATCAAAATTTTCCACGATATTCATTATTCTCTTACCCCCCAGAATTCATAGGTGTCCGCCGCTTTGTTGTCGGCGTCCGCCAGAACTTTTTCAAACATGCCGGTAAAATCGCCGACGGGTACGTCCCGTCCGCCCAGGCCGATGATATAGTTGTAAATCTGCGGACGCCGGGCACCGGCGTACAGGGCGGACTTGATTTCCGAAAAGACGGGGCCGCCGGGGCCGCCGAAGGAGATGGCGCGGTCGGTGACAATCAGCTTTTTCACGCTTCCGATCGCCTCTTTGATTTCTTCAAACGGGAAAGGCCTCCAGAGCCGAAGCTTCAAAAGACCCGCCTTGACGCCTCTGCCGCGCAGCTCGTCAACCGCTATCTGCGCGGTTTCTCCCATGGAGCCCATCGTCAGCATCAGGATGTCCGCATCGTCGGCCCGGTAAGATTCAACCGGTTTGTAGGCGCGGCCAAACCTCTTTTTCCAGTCGGCCCAGACCTCGAGAATCACCGGCTTGCAGTTCCGGATGGCTTCATCCTTGGCCTTCATGATTTCCGCGAAATAATCCGACATGGCAAAGGCGCCCATCGTGACTGGCCTGGCCGGATGCAGCGTGGCGTGCGGCACAAACGGCGGCAGGAACTGGTCTACCTCCTCCTGATTGGGCAGCTCGACCGGCTCCACCATATGCGTAAGCTGGAAACCGTCGATGTTGACGCAGACCGGCAGCATGACGTCTTTGTGCTCCGCGATTTTGAAGGCCTGGATCGACAGATCGACTGCTTCCTGGCCGTTTTCGGCAAACACCGCGATCCAGCCGGTGTCTCGCTGGGGCATGATGTCCGTATGATCGTTTAAAATATTCAAAGGACCGGATACCGCCCGGTTCGCGATGGCCATGCAAATCGGCAGACGCATCGCCGAGGCGATGGGCAAAAGCTCATTCATCAACAAAAGACCCTGTGAAGCGGTTGCCGTATAAGCGCGGGCGCCCGCCGCCGACGCGCCGATGACGGCGCTCATGGCCGAATGTTCCGATTCCACGGTGACAAACTCAGCGTCCAGAACGCCGTCGGCCACCAGATTGGAAAGATGCTCCGCGATATGCGATTGGGGGGTAATGGGATAAACGCCCGCCATGTCGATACGGCACAATGCCACGGCTTCCGCCACAGCTACCGTCACTTCCAAACCAACACGCTTGCCCATGTCAACCCTCCTCTACCATCTTGATCGCGCGGGGCCAGCATTCATGCGCGCAGATGCCGCATCCCTTGCAGTAATCCAGATTCGCCTTGAAAAAACCGTCTTCGCTTTGCTGAACACATCCCTCGGGGCAAAAGACGTAGCAGATGCCGCACTTGATGCATTTCGCGTCATCCCAGACCGGTCGTTGAGACCGCCAGCTTCCCGTATGATATTCGCCGGCGCTTCCCGGCTCGGAAACCACACAGCCGATGGGAAGTTCTTTCCATGTTTTTAATGCCATTGAGATCTACCCCTTAATTGTATATTTTGATTTCGTCGTAAGCCCGTTTCATCGCATTCAGGTTCTTCTGGGCGATTCGGCCGAAACGGTGCTCTATGGCTTCTTTCATCGCGTCCAGCTTCATAATTCCGGTAACCTTGAGAAGCGCGCCGATCATCGTGGTGTTGGCGATGGGGACTCCCATTTCCTTGCGGGCGATGCCCGTGCCGTCCACCAGCGCCAGCGTCCCCTTGTAATCGAGCGCCTTGCGAATGTCTTCCGGTGATTTCGGCGTATTGACGATCAGTTTGCCGTCCGGCTTCAGGCCCTCGGTCACGTTGACCAGACCGATCAAGCTGGAATCGAGCACCAGAACCACGTCGGGTTCATAGATTCCCGAGCGGACGTTGATCTTTTCGTCGGCAACACGGGTAAACGCCGCAACAGGCGCGCCTCTTCTTTCCGGACCGAAACTGGGAAACCCCTGAGCGAACTTTCCGGCGGCGATGGCCGACACGGCCAGCAACTCCACCGACGTGACCGCCCCCTGTCCACCCCGTCCATGCCATCTCACTTCAATCATGTATCGCAGTCTCCTTCGTTAATGTTTACAAAATGACCGTTTTTCTTAATATAGATGTTTTTTTGAGTCAATACCTTTTCTTGCTTCTATAAAATAACCGGTATTACAGTAAGATGCGCCATTTTTTCTGTTCGGTTTTATACAGATCGTTCCCTCTTGCGTCATTCACGACGACCAGAGGCAGGTCCACGACCCTCAGGGAGCGGATGGCTTCCGGGCCCAAATCCTCATAGGCAGCCGGCTGCATACGGGTTACTGAGCGCGCGGTCAGAGCGGCGATGCCGCCGATAGCGCCGAAATAAACTCCCTGGTATTTTTGGATGGCAGCCGCCACTTCCGAAGAGCGGCTTCCTTTGCCGATCATGACCCTCAAACCCTGTTCCATCAGCAGGGGCGTAAAGGCGTCCATCCGGTAGCTGGTGGTCGGCCCGATGGAGCCGATGACCCTTCCCGGAGGCGTGGGAGAGGGGGCGGCATAAAAAAGAACAGCTGTCTTCAAATCAATCGGCAGCGGCAAGCCCTTTTTGACGGCATCCGCCATTCGACGGTGCGCCGCGTCGCGGGCCGTATAAAGATCGCCGCTGAGCAGGACCGTATCGCCGGCGCGCAGAGAAGCAATTACTTCACGGGTCAACGGCGTATGAATTTTTTGTGTTGTTGACATTTACCATTACCATTCTTTGACCGCTCCTCTCTTTGTGGGAGGGGATTGAGGGAAGCATCTTAAATGATTAGTTCTTTGTGCCGGGCCACATGGCATTGAAGATTGACAGCCACGGGAAGCGAGGCAATGTGGCACGGCATCATCTCCGCGGAAACCGCCAGAGCGGTGATCCTTCCCCCCAACCCGGCCGGGCCGATCCCCAGGGCGTTGATTTTCTCCAGCAGCTCACTCTCCATCCGAGAAAGACGTTTATCCGTTTTATTTTTCTTTCCCACGGGGCGCAAAAGCGCTTTTTTCGCCAGAAGGCAGGCCTGCTCCAGCGACCCGCCGATTCCGACGCCCACGATGATCGGCGGGCATGGATTGGCGCCGGCGGCCTCCACCGTTTCCAGCACAAATTTTTTAATGCCATCAATTCCCGCGGCAGGGGTCAGCATTCGCGCCGCGCTCATATTTTCGCTGCCGCCGCCTTTGGGCATGGCAATGATTTTCAATTGATCGCCGGGCACCATATCGACATGAATGACGGCTGGCGTATTGTCCCCGGTATTGGCGCGGGTGAGCGGATCACACAGAGACTTGCGAAGATATCCGTCGGCGTAAGCCTGCCGAACGCCTTCTTCGACGGCTTTCCGCAGGCTCCCTCCGGTGACATGGACTTCCTGTCCAACCTCTACAAACAAAACGGCCAGTCCCGTGTCCTGGCAGACCGGCATTTCCGTCTTTCGGGCGATCCGGGCGTTTTCCAGAATTTTTTCCAGCACCTGACGGCCGATGGGCGATTCTTCTTTTTTGAACCCGCGTCTGAGCGCGGAGACCACATCCGGGTTCAATGCGGTATTGGCTTCGATAAACAGTTTTTTAACCGCCGCCGTTACGCGCCTGGTATTGATCCGCCGTAATTTTGTTTTGGTCGTAATTTCCGTATCCATACAACTGTTTTCTCCATGACGCTTTAAAACAGTCAGAGGCAAGGCGCGCGAATATTGAGGAATGAGGCCTACTTTTGCGTAGGCCGCAGTGACGAAAGATGAAGCGCAACGCAGCATATGGCTGTTTTAAAGCGTCATGCTACATGCCCCGCCGGAATTCCAATGATTTGGAGATGGTCATTTTATCGACGTATTTCAAATCCCCCCCCATGGGTACGCCCATGGCGATGCGGGTGATTTTCATGCCGCTGTCGCGGAACATCCGCGTGATCAGAAGCGCCGTGGCCTCACCGTGAACATTGGGATTGGTGGCCAGAATCAGCTCCTCGATCCGTCCTTCCTGTACTCTTCTTTGCAGTTCGCCGAGGCGCAGATTTTCCGGCCCGATGCCGTCGAGCGGGGCCAGCGCGCCGTGCAGAACATGATACGTCCCGTGGAAAACGCCGCTTTCCTCAATGGCGGCCAGCGCGTCCGGTTCTTCCACCACGCAGATCACCCGCGCGTCACGGGAAGGGTCGCCGCAAATAAGACAGGTGTCTTCCTCGGTAGGATTGAGGCATATCCGGCAAAGACGAATCTTGCGTTTGACCTCGACTAGGCTTTCCGCCAGTTTTTCCACATCTTCGGGTGTAGCCCGCAAAATATAGTTCGCCAGCCGCGCCGCCGTCTTCTCTCCGATGCCCGGAAGCTTGGCCAACTCCGCAATCAGGCGTTTAATGGGTTGCGCGTAAGATTTCATGGAACGCCTTACATGCCGCCCAGTCCCGGGATCGCCAGACCGCCCGTGATCTTGGCCATTTCCTGCGAGGCCATTTCCTGCGACTTGCGGATGCCTTCGTTCACGGCCGCGGCAATCAGATCCTGAAGCATCTCAACGTCTTCGGGATTGACCACGTCTTTTTCAATGGTGAGCGATACGATTTCAAATTTGCCGTTTACCAAAACGCGCACCATTCCTCCGCCCGACTGCGCTTCCACGGTTCTCGTTTCAAGCTCCTGCTGAAGCCGGCCCATCTTTTCCTGCATCTTTTTGGCCTGTTTGACGATGTTGCCGATATTGTGCACTTTGCTACCCCCTGTCGTTTTTATCCGTAATCGGTTTGATTTCCACCAGTTCCGCGCCGTCAAATTCGGCAAGCACCTTCTGAAAAAGCGGCGAATTCACGGCCTCGCGCTTGATGTCGCTGAAATTGTTCGACCTTGCGCTTCGCCCGCCTCCGTTGCCGTTGGCCTTTGGCGCATCGATGGTGATGATCTTCAAGGAAACTTTCCGTGAATAATACAACCCCGCGATTCTTTCCAATTCTTCTTTCTGCTGTTTTTCCAAAAGATTATCGAGGAAAATATAGCCATGGGGAAAACCCAGCGTCAGACAGCCGTTTTCGAGCTGCAGCATTTCCGCCGCTTCAATTTTTGCCCCCAGCCGCGGGTTCTCTTTCTTGACAAATTTTTTCAGATCATCATCCGGCCCGGATCTTTCGACAGGCCGGCGCGCCTCCGTCTCCGCAATCGTTTGCGGGGGCAAACCGGAATCGTTTTCAGCGTCGCCCGCCTGCCGGTACTGGGAAGGCTGTTTTGCCGCAACCGTTTCTTCGTCCGTTCCGCACCGTGCAATCGGCGAACCCGCCTTTATCTTTTGTTCCAGCGATTCCAGGGCCGCCAGAATTTCTCCCACGGGCAGAACCGGCTCCAGATAGGCCATCCGGACCAGAACGGCCTCGATTTTCATCCGCACTTCCTGGCTGCGGCGCAGATTGTCGGCCTCGCCAAGCAGAATATCCAGATAACGCTGCAGCGTCTCCCGGGACACATTTTTCGTTTGAATTTTCAGCTTTTCCACCTGTTCCGGCGCAAGATCAAAAGACGAACTGCCGTCCGCGGCAATTTTGACCAGAAGCAAATTGCGGAAATGCTTCAAAAGCATCGCATAAAAGTGCTTCATATCCACGCCCGCCAGGTAGGCTTCTTCCAGAATCATCAGACAATCCGGGGCGTTGCGGTCCAAAACCGCTTCGGACAGGCGGTACAGATACTTGCGGTCGGAAAGCCCCAGAATGTCTTCCACTTCTTCATCTGAAATTTTCAGGCCGGCATAGGAAATGATCTGGTCAAAAATACTCTGGGCGTCGCGCATGGAGCCGTCTCCCGCCTCGGCGATCCAGGAAAGGGCCGTGGAACTGATGACAATGTTTTCCTTTGCGGCAACCTTGCCCAGATTGGCCGCAATCTGCGAAAGCGAGATGCGCCGGAAGTCATAGCACTGGCAGCGCGACAGGATGGTTGCCGGCACCTTGTGATTTTCCGTTGTGGCAAAAATAAAGATGACATGCCCCGGCGGCTCTTCCAGCGTTTTTAAAAGCGCGTTGAAGGCTTCGCGCGTCAGCATGTGGACTTCATCGATGATGTAAACCTTGTATTTGGATGCGGCCGGCGCGAATTTGACGTTTTCACGAAGTTCGCGGATTTCATCGATCCCGCGGTTGGAGGCGCCGTCGATCTCCCGCACGTCCATCGCGTTGCCGGCCGTGATTTCCAGACAGTTGGGGCAGGCATTGCAGGGCGTCGCCGTCGGTCCCCGTTCACAGTTGAGCGACTTGGCCAGAATACGGGCTATGGATGTTTTGCCGACGCCGCGCGGCCCCGAAAACAAGAAGGCGTGGCCTATCCTTCCCTGGCCGATGGCGTTCACCAGCGTCCGGACCACCGGCTCCTGCCCCGCGACTTCCTCAAACGTCTGCGGGCGAAATTTTCGGGCTAAAACCTGGTATTCCAATTGAACCTCATCGCGTGGTTTTGATCAGGACGGGAGAAAGGTGACCGGGTTTGCCGCAACACACGAAGGGATTTGCTGCCGCTGCTTCCTTCCGGACCTGACGGGGTTCACAAGCCTTCGTTGTACGGGACCCGGCCATATAAAAACAATTCTTCCCTGGTCAGACTCTTAATGGATAAATCGACAGGAATCAACCAAATTTTAAGATGAATGGCGGAGAGTGGGGGATTCGAACCCCCGTAGGAGCTTGTGGCCCCTAAATCGATTTCGAGTCGATCCCGTTACGACCACTTCGGTAACTCTCCGGATGGCGGACTGTTCAAAAAAACGGTAGAGACGCTGTCTGAAGCGCCCCTACCTTTTATTTATGGCGGAGAGAGCGGGATTCGAACCCGCGGTACACCTTTGTGGGCGTACACACG
>CAZVGQ010000035.1:0-9185 GCA_964626775.1 uncultured Smithella sp.
CAATGACAAATATCGTTGCATTGAACCGGCCGTTTTGGTAATTGCATTTTCATGAATGACGAACAATACATGAAGCTGGCGCTCAAACTGGCCGCAAAAGGCCGGGGCTACGCGAGCCCCAATCCGATGGTGGGCGCCGTGATTATCAAAAACAGCAGGATCATCGGCCGGGGTTATCATCAATGCTGCGGCCAGAATCATGCGGAAGTCAACGCGATTTCGGATGCGAAGGAAAAAGTTGCCGGATCGACGCTTTATGTGACGCTGGAGCCCTGCTGCCACTCCGGAAAGACACCCCCCTGCACCGACCTCATCATCCGGCACAAAATCCGGCGCGTCGTGATTGCAGCTGCCGACTCCAATCCGCTGGTTTCCTGCCGGGGCATCGCCTGCTTGGAAAGCGCGGGAATCGAAGTGACCCGGGGCGTGCTGGAGACCGAAAGCCGCTGCCTCAATGAAGTCTTCTTTCACTTTATGGAAACGGGGATGCCTTTTGTCACGGTCAAATACGCCCAGACGCTGGACGGACGTATCGCGACCGCCACGGGGAACTCCCAGTGGATCAGTTCTCCCCCCTCCCTGAAATTCGCCCACCGGCTTCGCGCGGAGCATGACGCCGTTCTGGTCGGAATCGGGACTGTGCTTCAGGACAACCCGACGCTGACGGTTCGGCTCGTCAGGGGGCGCAACCCTCTGAGAGTGATCGTGGATTCCGGTCTGGCTACTCCGGTTGCTGCGAACGTGCTGCGCAATTTATCCGAAGCCCCCACACTGATCGCGACGACGAAAAAACCTTCCGATCCCCGCTTCCGGAAGTTTGCCGAATCCGGCGCCCGTCTGATGACGGTTGCACCCGACCGGGAAGGTCATGTGGATTTGAAAAAATTATTGTTGAAGTTAGCTGCCGAAAATATTTCCTCGGTGCTGATTGAAGGCGGCGCCGGAATCATCACTTCCGCGCTGAAAGAGGGCCTGGTTCATCGACTGATCGTCGTAACGGCGCCCAAAATTCTCGGCAAAGGCATTGAAGCCGTCGGCGATCTTCAGATTCGCGATCTGAAAGACGCAAAAAACCTCTCCGTGCGTAAAATATTCAAAAAAGGCCCGGATGTGATTATGGACGCCCGCTTATAGCCTCCGCGGCGCTTTGGGCGGCTTTCAGGCCGTCGAGCGCCGAACTGATGATCCCTCCCGCGTATCCCGACCCTTCCCCGCAGGGATACAGACCCCGAACATTTTCACTCTGACCGTCCCTGCCGCGGCGTATGCGCACGGGTGAAGAGGTGCGGGTCTCCACGCCGATCAAATGAGCCTCCGGGAAAATAAAGCCAGGCATTTTCTGGTTGATGCGCCGAAGGCCTTCCCGCAGGGCGTTTGCAACAAAATCGGGAAGAACTTCGGAAAGCCGCACGGCCCGGACCCCGGGCAGGAAACTGGTCCTGCCGACAACACCGGAAAATTTTCCTTCCACAAATTCGGCCAGTTTCTGCGCGGGAGCACAATAATTGCCGCCGCCCTCTTCAAAAGCCTTCTTCTCCCAGAAATCACGGAAGGCCAGTCCGGAAAGCGGATCTCCCGCCCGCGCGAAGTCGTCCGTGCGCACGTTGACGACCACCGCGCTGTTGGCAAAAACTCCGCCTCGGGCGGCGTTGCTCATGCCGTTGGTAATCACGCGCCCCGGAAAAGCGCTGCAGCCGATCACCTGCCCTCCCGGACACATGCAAAACGTGTAAACGGAGCGTTCCTGTTCCTCAAGGGCGGCGGTCACAAAATACTCGGCCGGCGGCAACTGGGGATGACCGGCCCACCGTCCGTACTGGATGGCATTGATCAGTTCCTGCGGATGTTCAGCGCGCAGCCCCATCGCGAAAGGCTTCGGTTCCATGCTGACGCCCCGCTCGCGCAAAAGGCGGTACGTGTCGTCCGCGCTCTGGCCGATGGCCAGAATCACAATGTCTGTTTCGATCTCCTGCCGGTCGTTGACCGCCACCGCCGCCATTCTGCCGCCGCTTATGACAAAATCCGTAACGCAGGATTCAAACCGAACGTCGCATCCCATCTGCACAAGTTTTTGCCGCAGCCGCAGAATCACCTGACGCAGCCGGTCCGTTCCGATGTGCGGTTTGGCATCCGTCAAAATCGCTTCCGGCGCGCCCATTTCCACCAGCACTTTCCTGACCCATGCCGCGGCGGGATTTTTGGACCGGCTGGTCAGCTTTCCGTCGGAAAAGGTTCCCGCGCCGCCTTCGCCGAAAAGTACGTTGCTTTCCGGATGGAGCAGGCCCCGTTCCCAGAAGGACCGCACATCCGCCGCCCGCTTTTCGACCGGCTTCCCCCTTTCCAGAAGAATAACAGGGATGGCGTTCCGGACAAGTCGATAGGCGGCAAAAAGGCCTGCAGGACCGGTACCGATGACGACCACCGGCTTGATTTTCCCTTTCGCCGCTTTTCCAAACGGGCCGTCGTCGTGAAGCGGCGATACACTTTCCGTCCGGGCTGAAACGCAGGATGTTGCATTCTTCTTTTCACCGACCAGGGAAGACTGTGTCATAATGTCATTGCGAGGAAGTGCAGCGACCGAAGCAATCTCATGTCTATCGGATAACAAAGAGATTGCCGCGCTCCCTGCGGGAGCTCGCAATGACAAAGAGGTCACTGGGGCTCCGTCTCCCCGGCGGGGGACATCAGACCCTGTTGACGCCGGTTCTATGTCCGGTTCATTAAAACATGGTTGAATCCGGATTCCCTCCGGCAGTATTTCCGGAAGCTCTACATCGTCGATCAAACTTATTTTTAAAGCATGCACAAAACGCGGCGGCTTGCTGCGCCTGGCATCCAGCGCTTTTTTGACGACGCGGCAGGAAAGAATATCGGATAGGGCCGCACCCAGCGCGCAGGCCGCTTTTTCCTTCAGGCTTTCCTCTTTTTCATCCAGCGCGAGTGTCAAACCGTTGAGGCGAATTTGTTTCATGATTTGTCCATTGCAAAAAATAAGCACATACGTTAATTATCACAAAAGGATGGTGGGAAATAGATTGTGCAGGTCTCCCCATCATTACTCAATGGTTATTGTAGTGCGTAGCTTTAGCTGCGCTTTTTCCGTGTGGGGCAATGAACACGCTTTTGGCGGACCTGAAGGTCCGCACTACATTCATCGTCTTTCTCCTTGCCACAGCGTCATCCTTCGACAGGCTCAGGATGACAATATTGCTCAGGGTAACAAAGTAGGGTGTCATGGTGAGCTCGTCGAACCATGACGGAAAAAAAGAAACTTTATAAAAATTATGTAGGTGTCCTGCCATGCCCTGGTATGCCGTCTCAACAAAAAGCCGACACGAATACAAAGCCTGCACATTGCTCGTCCAAAAAAGCCTGACGACGTTTTTACCGGAGATGGAGATCTGGAGCAAGCGAAAAGACCGGAAAAAGAAGATCACCGTACCCCTTTTCCCCGGCTATCTGTTCGTCAATGCCGACCTGGACAATGAAACCAAGCTGGCCATTCTCAAGACATTCGGCGTCGTCCGGATCCTGGGCAAGAAATTGAACACCGAACCCATTCCCGTACCGGATGAAAAAATCTCCGCCATCCAGCGCATCGTGGAGAGAAAAGTGGAAATGTTTTCCCTGCAGTATCCAAAGGCGGGAGAACCGGCGCGGATTCTGGACGGACCCTTTGCCGGCATCGAAGGCACGGTGATCAAGAGCGATCTGGAAAAAGAGCTTTTCGTCATTTCCATCGATCTGATGCAGCGCTCGGTGGCCATCAAGCTGGAAGGTTTTCAGATCGGCAAAATATGAGACAGTCGATGGGCGATAGGCAATAGACAATAACCTATGAGCGATGAGCTAAAAATTCTTGACATTCTGCACATTATGCGCAAGATAGCATCCGCCAAAAGGAATTGCGTCCCAGGCAAAAACGGATTTAAGGATACGTTTTGAAAGGCTATATTTTCATCAAAAAGGAACTTTGCAAGGAATGCGGACTCTGCGTGCATTTCTGCCCTAAAGACCATATCATACCGTCCAAAGAATACAACGCGCAGGGGTATCATCCCGTGTGCGTCGATGAAACCAAAGAATGCAACGGCTGCGCGATCTGCGCGACCATGTGCCCGGAAGTTGCCATAGAGGTCTACCGTGAATAAAGTCCTGATGTCCGGAAACAATGTGATCGGCGAAGCCGCGATCCGCGCGGGCTGCCGTTTCTACGCCGGCTA
Source organism: uncultured Smithella sp. (assembly GCA_964626775.1). Lineage (GTDB taxonomy): Bacteria > Desulfobacterota > Syntrophia > Syntrophales > Smithellaceae > UBA8904. The sequence goes on from CAZVGQ010000035.1 coordinate 4,224, forward strand.
TCCGATTACGCCGCAGAACGAACTGACCGAATACATGGCCGAACACATGCGAAACGCCGAAGGAGGCATCTTCATTCAGTCCGAAAGCGAAGTGGCGGCCATTAACATGATCGCCGGCGCCTCGGCAGCGGGTGCCCGGGTGATGACCTCCTCCTCCGGCCCCGGCATTTCCCTGAAGCAGGAAGGCATTTCTTCCATGGCGGCGCAGGAGCTTCCCGGAATCATTGTCAATATCATGCGCGGTGGTCCCGGATTGGGCAACATCCTTCCGTCGCAGGGTGATTACTTCCAGGCCACGCGGGGCGGCGGCCACGGCGATTACCGCACCATCGTTTTCGCGCCGGGAAGCTGCCAGGAGCTGGCGGACCTGACCATGGACGCCTTTGATCTGGCCGACAAATACCGCACGCCCGCCATGATTCTGGCCGACGGCATGATGGGCCAGATGATGGAGCCGGTGATCTTCAAAAAGCCCAAACCCCGGCAGTATCCTGAAAAATTCATGCTGCGCGGCGCCGGCAGCGGCAAAAGCAAATTCATCCGCGGCCTTCTTCTCGATCCGGTGGACAGCGAAGCGCACAACTGGAAACTGGCCCGGAAATACGAAGTGATCTCCGAAAACGAAACCCGCTTTGAAGAACACCTTCTGGACGACGCCAAACTGGTCATCGTCGCTTACGGAACCGCGGCGCGAATCGCCAAGGGTGCCATCAAAAGGCTGCGCAGCCACGACATGAAAATCGGGCTCTTCCGCCCGATCACCCTTTGGCCCTTCCCGGAAATGAGACTGCGGGCCCTTTCGGAAAAGGTGAAAAATTTCCTGGTGTTTGAAATGAGCACCGGCCAGATGCTGGAAGACGTTCGACTGGCCCTGCAGGGATACGCCGACATCGAATTTCACGGACGACCGGGAGGCGCCGTGCCGACGCCCGCGGAACTGGCCAATGTCATCGCCAGGGTCTATGAGAAAAAGGATTGATTCAACCATGGCCAAGATTGTTTTCAAGCATCCCGAGAGCCTGAAAGAAAATATCTTTCATTACTGTCCCGGCTGCGGACACAGCATCGTCCACCGGCTGGTCGCCGAAGTCATTGACGAACTGGGCATTCGGGGTGTCACGATCGGTGTTCCGCCGGCCGGATGCGCCGTGCTGGCCTACAATTACTTTGACGTGGATATGATTGAAGCGCTTCACGGACGCGGTCCGGCCATGGCGACGGCCATCAAGCGCTGCCTTCCCGACCGGCTCGTTTTTTCCTATCAGGGAGACGGAGACCTTGCCGCGATCGGCATTGCCGAGAGTTTTCATGCCGCCAACCGCGGCGAAAACATCAGCGTCATCTTCATCAACAACGCGGTTTACGGCATGACCGGCGGACAGATGGCCCCGACCACGATGCTGAATCAGCGCTCCACCACGACGCCTTCAGGCCGCAATGCAACCGTGGACGGTCATCCGGTCAAGGTCAGCGAAATTTTTTCCCATCTCGACGGAACCACCTACGTGGAGCGATGCTCGGTCAGTTCCCCGGCCGGCGTCAACAAAACCAAAAAAGCCATTCGGAAAGCTTTTCAGTGCCAGCTCGACGGCAAGGGTTTTTCCCTGGTGGAAGTGCTTTCCCTGTGCCCGACCAACTGGAAGCTGTCGTCCGTCGATTCCTGCAAATACATTGACGAAGTCATGAGCAAAGTCTTTCCACCCGGCGTGTATAAAGACCTGACGGGACAGGCCGGAAAAACGGCGGAGGCCCGGCCATGATCACCAAAACAATCTTTTCAGGCTTCGGCGGCCAGGGCGTCATGATGATGGGCACCAGTCTGGCCCAGAGCGCGATGAGCAAGGGCTACCACGTCACCTACCTGCCCGCCTACGGCGCGGAAATGAGGGGCGGAACGGCCAATTGCACCGTGGCGGTGAGCGATGACGAAATCGCATCGCCGGTCGCGTCAGAGCCGAACTATCTGGTGGTGATGAACCAGCCGGCGCTCTTAACCTTTCAAAATCGCGTAACCCCCGAAGGAAGCATCCTGATCAATTCCTCGATCGTCCAGGCGTCCCCCAGCCGCCGGGACGTGACAACGTTTTATATCCCTTGCTCAGACATGGCCCAGGAACTCGGCAATTACCGGACGGCCAACATCGTGATGATGGGCGCCTTCGTCCGACAGTCGGGCATTGTCCCGCCTGAAATTTATCTGAAAACCCTGGAGACGATCATGGGAAGCCGGAAAAAGGCGCTGGCGGACATCAACCGCAAGGCGTTTACCGCCGGCTACGAATACATTCAAAAATAAAGGACTGGTATGGCCGTTAAACAAATTTCCGTTCTGCTGGGCAATGTTCCCGGTTCTTTCGCCAGGATGACGCATATTCTGCACACGGAAGACATCAACACGATCGCCGTCTCCGCCGCCAGCATTGAGGAGGACAGCCGCGTCAGGCTGGTGGTCAACGACCCGGACCGCGCCGCCGCGCTTTTGGAGAGCTTCAATTTCAACGTGGAAGTGACGCCGGTGCTGGCCGCGGAAATCCCCCTTCACGCGGGGCACATCAACGCCATTCTGAAGCCGCTGGCGAAAGGCGACATCAACATTCTCTACCTGTACACGACGATCAACCGCATCGGAAAAGAAACCATCGTGATCATCGGCGTCGATAAACTGGAGGAAGCCCGGGAAATTCTGGCCGAAAACTGGATCAACCTGATCGGCGACGAAATCTATTCCATTCCCTGAGTTTTCAGGAGCCGCCCATGCCGGTTTCCGCGGAAAAAGAAAAAGCCCTTGCGCTGCGCATGCTGGCGCTTGGCGTTTCCGAACGAGACATCGAAGAATCCTTCATCCGCTCCTCCGGCCCCGGAGGCCAGAAAGTAAACAAGACCTCCACGTGTGTTCAACTGACCTACCTTCCGACCGGTCTTACCGTGAAATGCCAGAGGGAAAGATCCCAGAGCCTGAACCGCCATCTGGCACGCCGCCTGCTCCTCGATAAAATCGAAAAAATGCAGAAGGGCTTCGTGGCGGCCCAAAAGGAAAAAGCGGAAAAGATCCGGCGGCAAAAAAGGAAAAGAAGCCAAAGGGCCAAAGAAAAAATGCTGGGTGAAAAAAGGCGGCAGTCGCAAAAGAAGGAACTGCGCGGCAGGATCGGAACGGATGAAACATAAAAAGGGAGAAGAAGTCCTTTGTTATTTGCTTCTTCCCCCTTTTAAAAATAGCTGATAATTCAGATTAGCCCAAACCAATCATCTTCACGATCGGGTTGGCAAACAGCATGACCAGAGAAATAACCAGCGCGTAAATCGCGACGGATTCGGTCATGGCCATACCGACCATCATGGTCAGCATAACTTTGCCCTGTGCTTCGGGGTTTCTTCCCACTGCATTGGAAGCGCCGCTGGTAGCCTGACCAAGGCCAAGACCCGCACCGACTGCGCCGAAACCAATCGCAAAACCCGCGCCGAGAAGAGCACAACCCAGAACGATGGCTTTGGTGTAATCAACACCTGCCGCGGGAGCTGCTTCGGCAGCCGCGAAAGCAAAGGGAGCGGAAACAATGATCAACGCAATGGCCAGTACGGAATACACTAAACTCTTTTTCATGAAAAACCTCCTCCTGTTTTTAACGAATTGTTTAGCCCGGATTCGTCAAGTATGCTATTTTTTTAACCTCCTTCCCTTAAATTTTGACGACTGCCGGTCATTTGAGAGCTGTTTTAGCGATCAATAAACCGATTGTCAAGAAATATTTGCATTCGTCGATAAATCTTTCTTCAAATGCCCGGCTTGATTTTGCGCCGCAAGCAGGATAAAGGAAAAACATGAACCGTTTCAACACGAGACAGTTAAAAGCGGCAAAAATTCTTCAATCGGACATTCCCCTATCCCCCAGACCGTTTGCGGACATTGCCCGGGCCTGTGAAATGACCAGCGAAGAGCTGATCGCCTGGATCCGCGACCTCTCCCGTGAAGGCATCATTCGAAAGGTCACAACCATCCTGAGACACCAGAAGGCCGGATACGGAAAAAACGTCCTGGTCCTGTGGTCTGTGCCGCCGGAAACCATCGAAGAAGCGGGACGAAAACTGGCCGGACTGCCGTACATCTCCCACTGCTACGAAAGGAAGCCATTTGCCGGCCGCTACAATCTTTTTACCATGCTTCACGCGAAGGCCGGCGACATTTCTCCCCTGCTTCAGGAGATGTCCCGGCTGATTTCATGCCCTGATTTTATGCTGCTGGAAAGTCTGGAAGAATACAAAAAAACCTCTCCGGAGTATTTCTGATGCTCAAAAATACCATCCATCCGTTTACCGAGGCAAGCCGCTTGATTGCCGGGGGCGTCAATTCACCGGTTCGCGCCTGGAAATCGGTCGGCGGCGACCCGGTGTTCGTCAGCCGCGCCGCGGGCAGCAAAATCTACGATCTGAACCAAAAAGAATACATCGACTACGTTCTTTCCTGGGGTCCGATGATTCTCGGACACGCCCACCCGGACGTGATTGCGGCCGTCTGCGACGCCGCCCGAAAGGGAACCAGCTTCGGCGCCCCCACGACGGCGGAAACGGAAATGGCCCGGCTGATACGCGAGGCCATTCCCTCGCTGGAGCGGGTGAGGATGACGAGTTCCGGGACGGAAGCCGCCATGACGGCGATTCGCCTGGCCCGCGGCTGCACGGGCAGAAACATGATCATCAAATTTGACGGCTGCTACCACGGCCATGCCGATTCCCTGCTGATCAAGGCCGGCTCCGGCGTCACGACGCTGGGTATTCCGGGGTCTCCTGGAATTCCGGAAGCGGTGGCGCGCCTGACCTTGAGCCTGCCTTACAATGACATCCCTGCGTTTGAAAAAGCCGTGGAGCTATACGCGGAAGACCTGGCGGCCGTCATCCTGGAACCGGTGGCGGGCAACATGGGCGTCGTCATTCCGAAAGACGGGTTTTTGAAAACACTGCGGAAGA
>CAZVGQ010000036.1:0-9069 GCA_964626775.1 uncultured Smithella sp.
TGTATCCTGAAATCGACCATCAGTACTGCATCGGCTGCGGCGCTTGCCAGCTGGCGTGTCCGACTACGCCCCGTTCCATCGTCGTCAACGCCAGGGGGATTCACAAAAAGGCCCGGGAATATGTCCACCCGGAAACGTCCGCCGGCGCCGGTACGACAACCGGTCCGGATTTTCCCTTTTAGCCGCTTAGACCTTCAATAAAGGCCAGGACATTTTTCCCCAAAACGGCATGGTTGTAACCGCCTTCGAGAATGCCGAAGCAGCCGCCCTGGTTTCGCCGGGCCGCTTCACGGACCAGCCTTCCCATGGTCGTGTAGTCCTCCGTCGCCAAAAGCCCGCCCCAGTCGGCTTCGTGATTGTCAAACCCGGCCGAAACGGCGATGATGTCCGCGTCGGTTTTGTCCAGAGCGTTCGCGACGGTTCTCAGGTATTCGTTGCGGTCCTGCACCGCGGGATTGAGAATCGTCACATATCCCGTCTTGCCGAGAATATTGATGTTGCCGTCGCCCACGTGCAGATCGAAATCCAGAATAAAGGCTTTTTGTATTTTATTTTTCCGTTTGAGCGCGGTCAGGGCAATGGCCATGTTGTTGAAATAGCAGAATCCCCAGGCGCTGTCGGCAGAGGCATGATGCCCCGGAGGACGGATCACGGCGAAACAGGGCTCGGACCGTCCGATTTCCGCGGCCCTGATCGCCCCGCCCGCGGCAAGCGCGGCGATGTCATAGACGCCTTCGCGCCGGACCTGGGCAATGTGATTCGGCGTATGAACGGCGCGGATCTCTTCTTCCGTGGCGGGCAGCGGCTCCACATAGCTCACTTTCCCCGCCAGCGCGAATTCGATGGATTCGATCCTTCCGGGGTTGGACGCGGGATCATACGAGTAAACCTGTTTATACTCCTCGGAATAAACGACCTTCATAGCCGCCTCCTTTCACGTCCTGCCTTTGGCGAGAAACGAAAACCGGCCGACCAGCCAGGGCTCCTCCTCGCCGTTGTAAATTTTTTCGATCAGTTTAACCCGCCTGTTTTTCCCGATGAAGAGCAGTGTTGAAGAGCGCGTGCCGTAAACGGGGCTTTTGATAAACATCGTCGAGAGCAGCCTCTCCCACTCGAGGCCGATGCCCGTGTCCGGCAGATTCCGGTCGGGGGGAACGAGGCGGTCTGAGAGAAGATCAAACAGCGCCTCTTCCAGTTCCTTTCCTTTTTGGGCCAGGGCTTTTTTCAGTAATTTCTTGCCCCGTTGAACCTTGGGCCAGGGCGTATCGAGGAGCTCATTGCTCAAGCCGTAAATCCCCGGAGAAAGCTTTCGGACATCCCCCCGGTTGGAATACACAAAGAGGTCTTCGCCGTCGCCCAGAAGAAGGTTGAATCCATTATAACCATCGGCTTTTTTCACAATGCTCCGGAGATATTTTTCGGGGCCGGCCGATCCGGTCAGATACCGGCTGACCAGCTTGCCGCGGGACGGCGCGTCCGCTTTCCAGGAAGCGGGATCGCGATAATTGGTTATGGCGGCGTATTTGCCTTCTCTGGTAACGCCCAGCCACGTTCCTTTTTCTTTCAGATCTATTCCCGCCAGCACCCGCGGATGACTGCTCCAGAAATCCGCGGGCGCGGAAGGCCGGTCGTAAAATTCATCGCGGTTGGCCGCCAGAATCAGGCGGTAGTCCGGATGCGCATGGTAGGCAAAAAGAATCAGGCACATAAGGGTCCTTAGGCGGTTAGACTGAAGGTCTGTTTTGTAAGCCTTCGGCTTTTTAAATCGTCCTGTTGCGGGATGAGTGCTACTTCTACGCAGTTTGCTGCGACGTGGTTAATTTTTTCTGGATACCGGCACTCGTGCCCTTCAGGGTATTCGCCGGCATGACGGCGCGTTTCACACCCGTTCCTTTAATCTTCAGCCTTCAGTCTGTTTACTATTTTCGTCATGGTCTCCCCTGCCGGGGCGTCAATGCGGACGTCGGCCAGATGATCCTGTTCGGTTTCGCCTTTGTTGATGATCACCAGATCTGCCCCCGACTGCTTGGCATGAACCGGAACATAGGCCGCGGGATACACAACGAGCGACGATCCGATCACGACCATCAAATCGCAGTCTTCCGCTTCCCGCATCGCCTGAGCCAGCGTCTGCTGCGGCAGGGCCTCTCCGAAGAAAATCACATCCGGTTTGAGGATTCCCCTGCAGTAATCGCAGACCGGCACATCATCGGAACCGGCATACTTTTCCTTGACCAGGCCAATCGGGTAGCTCTCACGGCAGTTCAGGCAAACCAGCCGCTGCATGTTGCCGTGCAATTCCCGGATGAGTGCGGGCGAGCTCCCCGCCTTCTGGTGCAGATTGTCCACATTCTGCGTGACCAGGGAAAGCAGCTTTCCCATCTTCTCCAGTTCCACCACGGCATAATGAGCCGCGTTGGGCTGCGCGTCTTCCATCAGGCCGCCTTCCCGCAGGCGCTGCCACATTTTCTTTCGCGTTGCGTGAGATCCCAGAAATTTATCGATGGTGAAATCATCCGGATCGTATTTGGTCCACAGTCCTCCGGGACCGCGAAAATCAGGAATGCCGGACTCCGTGCTGATGCCCGCGCCGGTGAAAACGACAATTTTTCCGGCTTTCGCCGCCAGCATCGCAACTTGATCGATTTTTTGATCCATAAAAGACGGGCGCTCCTTTGATCGAAACATTATGCAGCGCGAATAAAATACACCATCCGCCTCAAAAATCAAAAGAAAATCTCCCGTCCGGCCCGCCTCAGAAGAGCGTTTTTGCCCTATCCTCCATCATCTTCTTAAGGCCGGCGGCGTCGCCTGACTCCATCAGGGCGCGAATCTTCCGCACGACGCGCGCGTAGGATGCCATGATCTTTTTCGTGCGGGGATTCCCGGCGAGAATGTCCGTGTAAAGCCCGGGTGTTTCGGTAAACACCTTTTCCACCATCTCCATTTTGTTTTTAAACATCGGCGTGGAAAATGGTCGCAGCTCCGGAAAAGGAATTCCCGCTTCGGCAACCGCCATGCCCAGGACAATGGTGTTGAAATGGTTGAGCGCCTGAACAACCGACATCATCTTGTCATGCGCCTCGGGCGTTGTCTCCAGAACCGGATAACCGGCTTTTTCAAAGAGAGCCTTCATTAATGTGTATCCGTCCTCGCCCCGCCCCCGGCACAGAACCACGGAATGTCCGGCGGGATCGCTGACTGACGGACCGAAAAGCGGGTGGCAGCCGACGACATCCGCTTCGGAGTGGGTGAGCATCAGCGCCACCGGCTCCGTTTTCAGCGACGTCAAATCCATCAGCAGCCGGCCTTGCTTCACCCTCGGTCCGACTTCCCGAAGGACGTCTGCCGTTGCCGCAATCGGAACGGCAACCACCACCACGTCGCACCGGTCGGCCAGATCCGCCGCCGTGGTTTTTGTTTCCCTGCCCGCCACGCGCACTGCAAAGCCCTCCGCGCGAAGCAGGCCGGCCATCCAGCGGCCCATGCCGTGCGTTCCGCCGATAACGCCCGCCGTCATTTTCTTCATCGGAAACCCGCTTTCCGCCGGAGCCAGTGGTCCGCCAGCACCAGCAGGACCATCGCCTCACAAACCGGAACGATCCTTGGAATGACGCAGATATCGTGCCTGCCGCCGACCCGGATCGAACGCTTCCGGCCTCTTTCGTCCACCGTCTGCTGCGGCAATGCGATGGAGGGAATGGGCTTGCAGTACACCCGGAGGACAATGTCCTGGCCTGTGGTGATGCCCGCTAGGATGCCGCCCGCGGAATTTTTGACAAAGCCTTCGGTCTCCATCGGATCGTTGACCTCGGACCCTTTTTTTGACGCGACCGCGCAGCCGTCCCCCACTTCCACAGCCTTCACCGTTCCAATGCTCATCAGGGCTTTGGCCAGATCCGCGTCCATCTTGTCAAAAACCGGTTCCCCCAAACCGGCCGGGCATCCCCGGACCAGAATCTCCACCACGCCTCCCAGCGTGTCTCCTTCCTTGCGGACGGCGGACAGTCGCTCCTCCATTGCCGCCGACGCCTGTGGATCCGGACAATACAGGGAATTCTCACGGACTCTTTCAGGCCAGTGCGGATCCTGCTTCAGAGCATTTGAAGAAATCTCGATGCCGCCGATGCTGTGAGTATAAGCGGTCACTTCCATGCCGGCGGCCCGGACCACTTTCCGGGCCACGGCCCCCGCAGCAACGCGGGCGACGGTTTCGCGCCCCGAAGCACGACCTCCTCCCCGCCAGTCACGAATGCCGTATTTTTTCCAGTACGTATAATCCCCGTGGCCGGGACGAAATACGTCCTTCAAATCATCGTAATGCGAAGATTTAGCGTCAGCGTTTGCCACCAGAAGGGCAATCGGCGCACCGGTGGTTTGCCCCTCAAATACGCCGGACAAAATTTCCACCCGGTCTCGCTCGGAGCGGGACGTGGAAGCCGCTGACGCGGAAGGCCTGCGGCGATCCAACTCCCTCTGAATCTCTTCGGGAGCCAGTTCAATCCCGGCCGGACAACCGTCAATGACCGCGCCCAGCGCGGGGCCGTGCGACTCCCCCCACGTCGTTACGCAAAACAAGGTTCCCCACGTATTGCCTGCCATACATCCTCCAATATTCGTTATTGGATCGTCTTCCGTATCAAGGTCTGCGTTTTTGACACGATGCCCGCCTCCAGAAGCTGCCGATAAATCTCTTCCGCCACCTGTACGATATTTTTGTTTCGCGTGTCCACCGTGTAATCGGCGCTTGCCTCGTAAAGGGGAGTGCGCTCCGCTAAAACGACGCGGGTCTCTTCGACCAGATCTCCCGCGGTCAACGGCGGCCGGCTGTTCGCGTGTTTCACATCGCGTCGCAGCCGCTCCACGATATCCGGCAGGTCCGCTTTCAGGTAAATCACGACTCCCGTTTCTTTCAGCAGCTTCCTGTTTTCGTCCGCCAAAACCATTCCTCCGCCGGTCGCCAGGACGCAAACCGGCTGTTCCTTAAGAGAAGCCAGTGTTTGCGTTTCTCTCCGCCGGAATTCCTGCCATCCCTTCAGCGCAACCATTTCCGCGATGGACATCCCCGCCGTTTTTTCGACGAGTTGATCAGCATCCACAAACGGCACGCCGAGTTTTCGCGACAGACGCCTGCCCACCGTGGATTTTCCTGCTGCCCGGTAACCGATCAGAATGATTTTCATACTTTGGCCAGCTCCCGCCAGAAGCCCGGGAAAGATTTGTCCACGCATTTTTTGTCGGCGATCGCGATCCCCGGCGTCACCAGCCCCGCAACGGCAAAGCTCATCGCAATGCGGTGATCGTTGTACGTTTCAATGTCGGCAGCATGGGGAACGCCTCCCTCGATCGTCAAACCGTCCGGCCGTTCGGATGCGGCGATCCCCATCCGGCCGAGTTCGCTTGCCATCGCCGCCAGGCGGTTGCTTTCCTTAATTCTCAGATGAGCGGCATTGGTAATCACGGTTTTCCCACCGCGATACGCAGCCAGAACTCCGACCGTCGGCACCATGTCCGGCATGTTTCCCATGTCCAGCGTCACATCGCCTGCGGCAAGGCCGTTCGGCGCGCTGACTTCCACCCATGCCCCGCCGCTTTCGATCCGGCAGCCCAGTTTCTCCAGAACGTCCAGCAGTCCGATGTCTCCCTGGGCGGAATCCCGGCGAATTCCGTAGACACGGACCGGCCTTTTCAAAAGGGCTGCCGCCAGGAAAAAATAGGAAGCGCTGGAGGCATCTCCTTCCACGTCGTAAATCCGTCCCGAATAAATCGACTGCGTTCCAACCATAAAATGGCGGCCTGTCTGTATAATTTTCGCGCCGAAATCCTTCATGATGCCGACGGTTAATTCAATGTAGGGCGCGGAAACAATATTTCCCGTGAGGGAAAGCTCGATCCCCTTGGCTGTGTAGGGAGCGCACAGCAAAAGCGCTGAAACATATTGGGAGCTCTCGATGTCCGTCAGTGTAATTTGCCCGCCCTTCAGACCATTGGCCGATACCGTCACCGGCGGACAATTATTCCGACAGGTGATTCCCACGCCCATGTCCTTCAGGGCATCCACCAGAGGGCCGACCGGCCGTTCCAGCAAACGCGGCTCCCCGGTCAGAACATACGTCCCGCGTCCCAGGCAAACCAGCGCCGTTAAAAACCGCAGCGCCGTGCCGTTGTTTCCCAAAAAGATTTCACGGTCCAATTTGGCAATCGCCCCACCAGTGCCGATAACCCTTATGCCGCTTACATCCTGTTCCAGCCTCGCACCCAGCTGCTTCAGGCCTTCCATGAGGTGCTGGGTGTCATCCGCAATCAAGGCGCCCTTAATCAACGACTCTCCGTCGGCCAGCGCGGCGGCAATCAAAGCCCGCTGCGTCAGACTCTTCGAGCCGGGCACTTCCACGCTTGAAACCGGTTTTGGAAATTTAGTTTCAGGATTCATTCCGCATCAACCTTTCCCGGACGGCATTTCGCATCACGGTCAGGGGAGCTTTTTTGCCCGTCCATAAGGTCAACTGCTGCGCTCCCTGCCGGACAAACATCTCCAGTCCGGGGACAATCCTGCATCCTTTCGCCTCCGCATCCCGAAGCAATCTGGTCTTCAGGGGATTGTAAACAACATCCGCCACAACTCGGCACTTGGCCGGAATGGACGAATCGACCGGCGATGAATGAGAATCCGGAAACATGCCGACCGGCGTCGTATTGATGAGGCCGAAGGCGCGGACTTTGCCGATTTCCGTCAAGGGATAAAAAGGGCAATTGAACCTGTCGGCCAGTTCCCTGCCCGTCTCCGGCGTCCGGTTCACAATGATCGGCCGGCCGCCTTCTTTTATGACACCGTATGCGGCGGCCCTCGCTGTTCCGCCCGCTCCCAGAATGATAAATTTTTTACCCCTTATCTCTGTCTCCGCACGCAACGCACCGATCAAGCCCGGCCAGTCGGTGTTATGGCCAATCAGGCGGCCGTGATCATTCACGATCGTATTGACCGCTCCCACTGCCGCCGCATCCGCGTCGATTTCATCAAGAAAGTCCATGACCGCCGTTTTGAACGGAATCGTAACCGAGGCGCCCCGAATATTCATTGCCCGAATGCCGGCTACAGCGGCGGCCAGATCGCTGACGCGGAAAGCGCTGTAGAAAGCATTCACTTTCATCGCCGGGAAAGCCGCCTGATGCATCAGCGGCGACAGGCTCTGGCGGACGGGATTTCCCAGAAGAACAAAATGGAGATCCCCCTGCGGCGGCTCAAAAGATCGTTGACGGCCGGACAGAAGTTTCTGAAATGCTCTCATTTCTCTGAGTGTCAACTGGCCGGGCGCGGAAGTCCTGCCGCCCGGCAAAACGGCAAATCCCAGGTAGCTTCCCCGCAACGGCGCCAAAATCCGGCTGATCTGACCCTTTTCGCCCATGCACATGGCGATGATTTCCCGCCCCTGACTTTTTGCGTAGTCAATCAGATTCAGTACTGCGGCGTTATCGGGCAGGCTTCGGGCGTAGGGGACAATCTTCACAATGTCCGCGCCGGCCTGCACGCAGACATCAAATATTTTCTGTAGAGAGGCAAGGGACGGGGTCTTGTAAGGGTCATGCCAGGAAACGATCAGCCGCGCGGGATTCGGCCGCCTGTGGCACCGGGATCGCATTCTGGAGATGGCTCTGTCCCCTTCCGCAAGCTCGATATCAATGAAATCCGCTCCCGATAAGACAGCCGTTTCAAGCAGCTTCATTTTGGCCGCTCTGGTTCTTTCTTTTGCGGGAAGGGCCGGGAGGTTTTCCTGTGCGAGCAAAGACTCTTCTTTCCTGCGGCACGTCACGATAATTTTGACGCCGGCGGACGCGCGCCTTGCCGCGCGGATCAATTCCGCCACATCTCCGTCCGTAATCCAATCCATGCGCAATTCGATTGCGTCGGCAAGGACGGCGCTTTTTTCCACCGACCGGAGAGCCTCCCGATGCGTCGCATCCATGACCGGTATGCAGATCATATTCCTTCCTTCGCCCGCGGATAGGCCCCCAGTGTTTTCAAATAAATGGTTTTGTCTTTCAATTCCGCAAGGCAGCTCTTTACGGACCGGTCGCGCAGATGACCGATCATATCCACAAAAAAGAAATACTCCCACAGCCTCTCTTTCACGGGATGCGACTCGATTTTCGCCAGATTGATCTTGCGCTTCGCAAAACACGCCAGCGCCCGGTGCAGCGATCCGGGAACGTCCGGCGTGGCGAAAATGATCGACGTTTTATCATCGCCGGTGGGGGACGCTTCGCCCCGGCCGATCACCAGAAAACGCGTCGTGTTGGAGGAATAGTCTTCAATGCCCCGGGCCAGCAGGTTCAAACCATAGGTTGAAGCCGCCAGCGCGCTTCCTATCGCCGCCGCCGTTTTTTTGCCGCGCACCATCTGAACGGCCGCCGCCGTACTTTCCATTTCACCGGTCACGGCGTTGGGCAGATGCGCGCGAAGCCACGATTGGCACTGCGCCAGTCCCTGCGGATGTGAATAAACCTTTTGGATGCCTTTCAGGTTTTTCGCCTGCGAAATCAGGCACTGGCTGATGCGCAGATAGACTTCCGCCTGAACCGTAAGCGGCGTCAGCACCAGCCGGTCCAGCGTGACATTGACCGAGCCTTCCAGCGAGTTTTCCACAGGAACGACGCCCCATTCCACCGCGCCTTTTTCCACTTCATCAAAAACACGCGCGATACCCTGCTGCGGAAGGAATTGACAGGAGGCGCCGAAATGCAGAAGGGAGGCCTGATGGCTAAAGGATGCCTCGGGCCCCAGATAGGCGATGCGAGTGGGCTTCTGCAAATCGCGGGATGCCGAGAGAATCTCCCGGAAAATGGATGTAACCTGACTATCCGACAGGGGGCCGCCGTTGAGTTCATGCAGATACCGGAACACCTTGGCTTCCTGCGCCGGATCGTAAACCGAAAAACCGGCCTGCCCCTTCACCCGACCGATTTTCACGGATATTTCCGAACGTTCATTGAGCAGCCGGATAATGTCCCGGTCCTTTTTTCTCATCTCTTCCCGTAGGCTCTCCAGCGGTTTCTTCATGCTTTCATGTC